>JADLEZ010000261.1 GCA_020845855.1 Burkholderiales bacterium | reverse complement strand
GTCCGCATCGAGGTCGGCGCCAACGCCGGCGGCGGCACCGACATCATCGCGCGCATGCTCGCCGACAAGTACCAGTCGTCGATGGGCCAGCCGTTCCTGGTCGAGAACCGTCCCGGTGCCTCGAATACCATCGCCGCCGACTTCACCGCGAAGGCGCCGCCCGACGGCCACACGCTGCTCGTCGCCACCAATACCGGGCAGGCGATCGCCCCGCACCTCATCAGTCTCCCCTTCGATTCCAACAAGGACCTGATTCCGGTCGCGCTCATCGTCACGGTGCCCAACGTGCTGGTGGTCGGCCCGGGCGTCGCCGCCAACAACGTGAAGGACCTCATCGCGCTCATGAAGAGCAAGCCCGACGCGTTCTCGTACGGCTCGTCGGGCGTCGGCAGCACGCAGCACCTCGCGGGCGAGGCGTTCAATCTCGCCGCCGGAACCAAGGCCATCCACGTCCCTTACAAGGGATCGGCGCAGGCACTCGCCGATCTCGTCGGCGGCCAGATCCAGCTCGACTTCGATACGACCTCGTCCGCGATGGCGTTCATCAAGGGCGGCAAGGTGAAAGCGCTCGCCGTGATGAGCCCGAAGCGCACGCCGGAATTGCCCGACGTGCCGACGCTCGCGGAGGCGGGACTCCCCGGAGTCGAGATGACGACGTGGTATGGCCTCTTCGTCACCGCGGGAACGCCGAAGCCCGTCGTCGACAAGCTCTACGCGGAGACGATGAAGGCGCTGAAGGACCCGGACGTGCAAAAGCGCCTCGTTGCGCTGGGCGGAGAGCCCGGCACCACGACGCAGGCCGAGTTCGCGACGCTCGTGAAGGGTGACTACGACCGCTTCGGCAAGCTCATCAAGGACGCCAACATCAAGCTCGAGAAGTGAAGCCCACCATCGCCCTCTTCACCGGCGATCCGGCGGGCGTCGGGCCCGAACTGGTCGCGCGCCTCCTCGCCGAAGGCGACGCCGCGCGCGAGGCCGCCATCCTCGTCATCGGTGCGCGAAGCGTCGTCGACGAGGGGATGCGCGCCGCCAAGGTGCAAGTCGACCTCGAACGCGGACCCGCGGAGCGCGACCCGCCGCGACCCCGACTCGTCGACTGGGATCGCCTTGACGAGGCCGGCTTCGCGCACGGTGCCGTCGCGCAGCGCAACGGCGAGTACATGCTGGCGGGCCTCGCCTACGGGCTCGAACTGTGCCAGCGCGGCATCGCCGACGCGATGTGCTTCGCGCCGCTGAACAAGGCCGCCCTGCGCGCCGGCGGAATGCGGCACGCCGACGAACTTCACTATTTCTGCGAGAAGCTCGCCTTCACGGGGCCGGCGATCGAGTTCAACGTCCTCGATTCGCTGTGGACCTCGCGCGTGACCTCGCACGTGCCGCTGAGGGACGTGAGCGGGCTGCTTACCCGCGACGGCGTCGCCGAAGGGATCGCCCTGCTCACGCGCGGCCTGCGCGCGGCCGGCATCGCGCAGCCGCGCATTGCGGTGTGCGGATTGAATCCGCACAACGGCGACGGCGGTGCCTTCGGGCGCGAGGAGATCGACGTCATCGAGCCGGCAGTGGCATTGGCCCGCTCGCGCGGCTTTCCCGCCGACGGCCCCTTCCCGGCCGACACCATCTTCGTGCGCGCCACGCGCCGGGACGGCACCGGCTACGACGGCGTGCTCACCATGTACCACGACCAGGGCCAGATCGCGATGAAGCTCATGGGCTTCGATCGTGGCGTCACGGTTCCGGGCGGCTTGCCGATCCCGATCGCCACGCCCGCGCACGGCACCGCCTACGACATCGCCGGCAAGGGGATTGCCAACCAGGGCGCGATGCGCAATGCCTTCGCGCTCGCCTGCCGGATGGGATACGCGCGGCGCGAAGCGGCCGCGGCGTAGCACCACCACGCGCGGCTGCGGTGCCGCGCGGGCGCGCTACTCCATCTTGATTCCGGCGTCCTTCACGACCTTGCCGTACCTGGCGAGGTCCGCCTTCATCTGGGCACCGAAGGCCTCCGGCGTGCCCGGCGTCGCGGCGATGCCGAGGGTGGCGAGCTTGTCGACGATCTCGGGGCTCGCCAGCACCGCATTCAACTCGCGATTGAGCCGCTCGATGACCGGTCGCGGCGTCTGTGCCGGCGCCAGGATGCCGACCCACGAGCTCACGTCGAAGCCGGGTACGCCGCTCTCGATGAATGTCGGTACCTCCGGCAACGCGCTCGAACGCTGTCCGCTCGATACCGCGATCGCCTTCAGCTTGCCGGTCTTCACGTACTGGTGCGCTCCCGCAACCGCGGTGTAGACGAGCGGAATGTTGCCGCCCAGCGCGTCGCTCAGTGCCTGTCCGCCGCCCTTGTACGGCACGTGGACGAGCCGGCTGCCGGTCTGCTGGTTCAGGAGTTCGCCCGCGATGTGCGGCGTGCCGCCGATACCGGAGGTCCCGTAGGACACGCCCTTGGCTTCCTTCTTCGAATACGCGATCAATTCCTGCAGGTTGCCCACCGGCAGCGACGGATGCGCGACCAGGATGAGCGTCGCATCGCCGATCTTCCCCACCGGTGCGAGATCCTTCAGCGGATCGAAGGGGAAGGGCACGAAGATGTGCGGATTGATGACGAGGGTGCCGTCGAAGCCCAGCACCAGCGTGTAGCCGTCGGGCGCGCCATTGACGACGCCCTGCGTGCCGATGTTGCCGGACGCGCCCGCCTTGTTCTCGACGACCACCTGCTGGCCCAACCGCCGCGAGAGCGCATCGGCGATCAGGCGTCCGCTGGTGTCGGTCACGCCACCTGGCGCAAAGGGCACGATGAGCTTGATCGGCCGGTCGGGATACGTTCCCTGCGCCGCCGCGGCCAGCGGCAGGCAGCAGGCAGCGAGAAAGGCGAAGAGGCGGGTGCGGATCATGGGCGGTCCTTCGTGTCGTCGGCGTGGTTGCGATCGAAGTCCCAGACGTCCTGGAACCCCATCAGGAGTGACAGCGCACCGAAGTCATGCAGGGGCGTCGTGAGGC
>JADLEZ010000260.1 GCA_020845855.1 Burkholderiales bacterium | reverse complement strand
TGGCTATATTAGCCAACAGGCGTAGAATGACCTTCTCACCAAGGAGTGGCCATGTCGTCGCCTGCCATCAGGATCCGCAACGCCCGCGGGGAACTCGTCGAGCCCGCCAAGATTTCCTCCAGCGACGCCAAGAACCGCTTCGGCAAGATACTCGAGCGCGTGACCGAAGAGGGCGGCGTGGCGATCACTCTACGCAACGAGCCCAAGTTCGTGGTGATCTCGATCGAGGCCTACCAGCGCTTGGCGCGCGCCGACGCGCGTTCGCTGAACGCGCTGACCGACGAATTTGACGCCTTGCTCGATCGTATGCAGGAGCCAGGCGCTCGGGCCGCGATGGCGCGCGCCTTCGACATGACCCCGGAAGAGCTGGGACAGGCCGCGCGACGGCATGGCGGCGTGGCGGCGAGTCAGCGTGTTGCCACGGGAACGGCGAGTCGAGCGCGGAAGGGCAAGGCATTGCCCTCCGGGGTTACGGTAACGAAGGTTGTCGGCAGGGCGCCGCAGGTCAAGAGGGTACGCGAGGTCAAGAAGGCGATACTTAAGGGTCGCGCCGCCAAGAAAACCAAGCATCGCACGCGTGGCTAAAGCGGCGACGCCACCGCAATTTCACGGCGGCATCTTCGTACTCGCCGGCTGCAATGGAGCCGGCAAGAGCAGCATCGGGGGTGCCGCCTTGCTCGCGCACGGGGTGCAGTTCTACAACCCAGACGAGGCCGCGTGCAAAATCGCCGCCGCCAATGCGGGCCTGGATCCGCCGCCCACGACTGGCGAGGTCAACGCGGCAGCTTGGAACCAGGGTCGCAGGCTCCTCGAGCGATCGATCGCCCAGCACCTGGACTTCGCCTTCGAGACCACGCTCGGCGGCCAGACCATGACCGAGCTCCTGATTCGTGCCGCCAGTCAGGGACTCGCGGTGAACGTCTGGTTTGCCGGACTCGCAAGTGCTGAGCTTCACATCCAACGCGTGCGCCAGCGGGTCGCACGCGGCGGCCATGACATTCCACGCGAAAAGATCGTGGAGCGCTACGACGGCGCGCGGAAGAATCTCATCCGCCTGCTGCCGCAGCTTGCGTCAGTGCGGGTTTACGACAACACCGTCGAGGCGGCGCCGGACCAGGGATTGACACCCTCGCCGCGGCTTCTGCTTTATTGCGTCGAACGGAAGATCGTGGCGCCCGTCCCGCTGCCGAAGCTACTGACGAACACGCCGGAGTGGGCCAAGCCGATCGTGGCGGCGGCCCTCGACCTCCATTTGAAGCGGCGCTGACGAAGGCCGCACGGCGGTCGACTCCAGGTGACGCTTTAGCCGCGCGCCTTGCCATCGTGACTCGCCGGCTCTTCTTCGTCGCCAGCGGCTTGCCGCGCCAGCACGTAAAGCAGGTCGGAAACGCGATTCAGATAGATACCGACTTGTGAATTCAACGTGCCGATTTCGCTTTCGTTCAACCCTTGGGCGTACGCGACGAGTCGGCGCTCGGCCCGGCGCACCTGCGTGCGTGCCATGTCAAGCGCCGCGCTTGCGACGTTGGCGCCCGGGACGACAAAAACCGGGCGCAGCGGGTGCGCCGCCATGCGCTCGTCGATCAGACGCTCCAAGCGCGTCACCATTGCCGGCGTCATGAGCGAGATGCCGGCGACCAAGCGATCGCGCGCATGCGGATTGGTCACGAGGTCGGCCGCGACGACGAACAAATCGCGCTGCACGCTCAAGATCGCCGCATTGATTTCGCCGTCGGTGCACTGCGCGCGCGCCAATCCCAACGTGGAAACGGTTTCGTCGATGGAGCCGACGGCTTCCATCAGCGGCGCGGCTTTGGACGTGCGGCCGCCAAAAAGCAGCCCGGTGCTGCCGTCGTCGCCCGTCTTGGTGTAAATGCGGCTGGTGCTCACGATGCCTCCTGCGTGGGGGTTCCGGCCTCCGGCACGGGCGGCATGTCGCCCATCCACGGTTGCGGATCGGTAAAGAACTCTTCCGTGTGAATGTCGCTCGCCAAGGCGCCCAGCGCTTGTGCCGCCGCCGAGCAGCCGACGACGAAACCGGACGGGCCGGAAGCGAAGACTTCCCAGCCCGAGAGGTCGCGCGCCACGCATTCGGCGAGCAACGTCGGAACGCGCGCATGCCGCGGCGCATTGGGGTCGCGCGTCAGCGTGTAGAGATAGCGAAATCCGGTGCGCTCGCGCTGCCAGCGCTCGAAGCGCTCGGCGTCGATCAGATCGGCTTGCGTGCGGCACGAGAAGAACAGCGTGATCGGCCGGAACGGCTCGCGCTCGATCAGATCCTCGGCAAGCGCGCGCGCCGGCGCCAACCCGGAGCCGGCACCCAGCAGCAGTGCTGGCCCGTGACGATCGGCAGCGCTCATAAAGGTGCCGAACGGGCCTTCCAGGAGCACCTCGTCGCCCGCTTTCAGCCCGTGCGCCCAGGTGCTGGTCGGGCCGCCATCGACCAGCGTCACCAGAATGCTGATGGCGCCGTCGGCGCGCGGCGCGTTGGCGACCGAATAGGAGCGCTGCGGCACGCGCCAGTCAACGTCGCTCAGCAGCACGTATTGGCCGGCGCGAAATGCGAGCGTGCGCTCGACCGGCGTGAGCCACAGCTCGCGAATCACCGGCGTCACCGCGGCGCTCGATCGCACCCGGTATCGATGCTGGCTCCAGGTGTTCGACGGACTCAAGGATTGCGCTTACGACTCCGAGCGCAGGATCGCTGCCCGCCGCTCCAGCCACCAGCCCGATTGCGGCGGCCAATCATCGAAGCCCCGCTCGGGTTGCAGTTCCAGGCGCGCGTGATGCGGCCAGTTGGGGTCGAGGAGGGCCTCGCGGCCGATCGCGACCAGATCCGCCTGCCCGTTGTCGACGATGTCGGCGGCCTGGCGAGGTGTAAGGATCAGGCCGACGGCGATCGTCGGAATCCCGGCCTCGCGCCGAATGCGCTCGGCGAACGACACCTGGAAGCCGGGTGTGCGCGCGAGCCGGCTCATCGTCGCGGCGCCGACCAGCCCGCCCGACGAGCAATGGATAGCATCGACGCCGCGCTCCTTGAGCGCGCGCGCCAGCACGACGGTGTCATCGAGCGACCAGCCGCCGTCGATGCCGTCCACCGCCGACACGCGGGCGAGCACCGGCTTGTCGTGCGGCCACACCGCGCGGACCGCCTCGGCGATCTCGAGCGTCAGGCGCATGCGCCCTTCGCGCGACCCGCCGTAGCAATCGGTGCGATGATTCGACAGCGGGGACAGGAACTGATGCAGCAGGTAGCCGTGGGCAGCATGGATCTCGACCGCTTCATAGCCTGCTTGCAGAGCGCGGCGCGCGGCGCTCGCCCATTCGCCGACCAGCGCCTGGACGCCTTCCAAGTCGAGCGCCACCGGCATCGGCGATTTGTCGCCGGCGGGGACTGCGCTGGGCGCGACGACGGGCCACCCCGGCTCGTTGCGCACCTGCATGTCGTCGTCGTCCAGCGGTGCGGATCCATGCCACGGCCGCCGGCAGCTCGCCTTGCGCCCGCCGTGGTTGAGCTGGATCGCCGGCACGCATCCCTGAGCGGCAAGGAACGCCGTGATCGAGCGCATCGGCGCGATCTGCTCGTCGCGCCACAATCCGAGGTCGCCCGGGCTGACGCGCCCGCGCGGATCGATGGCGGTCGCTTCCACGATGACCATCGCGGCGCCGCCCATCGCGAAGCGCGCGTAGTTGGCGAAGTGCCACTCGTTGGCGATTCCTTCGACCGCCGAATATTGGCACATCGGCGGAACGACCAAGCGATGACGGAGTGTGACGCCGCGCAACGCGAACGGCTCGAACAGGATGGTCATGACGGCTTCGCTCGCCTACCCATCACACTCACTGGACTACCCTAGGGCCCTTCGCGCTCATGCGCCCAAATAGGCCTGGCGCACCGCGGGATCGCACGCCAGCCGGCTCGATTCCCCCTCGAGCACGATCTCGCCATTCTCGAGGATATAGGCGTAGGACGACATCGCCAGCGCCAGCTTGGCGTTCTGCTCGACCAGAAGCACCGTGATCCCTTCGTCGCGGTTCAGCCGGCCGATGATGTCGAAAATCTGGTCGACCAGCACGGGGGAAAGTCCCATCGAGGGCTCGTCGAACAGAATCATCTTGGGCCGCGCCATCATGGCGCGCCCGATGGCGAGCATCTGCTGCTCGCCGCCCGACAGAGTAGCGGCGCGTTGGGACATCCGCTCCTGGAGGCGGGGAAACAGCCGCCCGATGCGGGCGAGATCCTCGTCGATCGCCGAGCGCCCGCGTCGGAGGTAGGCGCCCATCAGCAGGTTCTCCCGCACCGACATCTCGCGGAACACTTCGCGCCCTTCCGGAACCTGAACCAGGCCACGCGCGACGATGGCGTCCGACGACAGGCCCTGAACCGGCGCGCCTTCGAACTTGACCTCTCCGGCGGTTGGCCGAACCAGCCGCGATACCACGTTCAGCGTCGTCGTCTTGCCGGCGCCGTTGCTGCCGAGCAGGGCGACGATCCCGCCCTGTGGAACGGTCAGCGAGACCCCGGCAAGCGCGCGGATATGGCCGTAGGCCGCCGAGATTCCTCGCACCTCGAGCATCGGCTCGGCCATCAGGCGGCCTCCGCGGCACCCTTGCCGAGATACGCCTCGATCACCAGCGGATCGCCGCGCACTTCGTCGGGTGTACCCTCGGCGATCTTCTCGCCGAAGGAAATGACCGTGATGCGATGCGAGATCGACATCACGAGCTGCATCACGTGCTCGACCAGCAGCACGGTAATGCCATCGCGCTCGGCAAGCTCGGTCAGCATTCGATCCAGCGATTCGATCTCGCGGTTACGCAGCCCTGCCGCGGGCTCGTCGAGCAACAGCAGGCGCGGCCGGATCGCGAGCGCTCGCGCAAGCTCCAGGAGCTTCTGCCGGCCGAAGTCCAGGTTCTTGGCGGCCGTGCGGTGGAAATCGCCGAGACCCACCCGATCGATCAGGTGCCCGGCGAAGTCGATCGTCTCCGCGTCATAGGCGCGCAATCGCGCCTGCGGCGTCCGCGCGACGCTGGAATAGGCACCGAGCAGCACGTTGTCCAGGACGCTCAGCTCGGCGAAGAGCTCCAGGTTCTGAAACGTCCGGGCAACGCCGAGCGCGGCCATCTGATGCGGACGGTGATGGGTGACATCCATCCCGCCGAAAACGATCCGGCCGGTGGTCGGCTGGTAATAGCGCGAGATGCAGTTGAACGTCGTCGTCTTGCCGGCGCCGTTCGGGCCGATCAAAGCGTGGATCCGGCCGGTTTCGACCTGCATCGAGAAATCGTGCACGGCCGTCAGTCCGCCGAACACAACCGAAACACCCTGGACGTCGAGCAGCGGCGCGTTCACTGGGCTACCCTTCGTGCTTGCGTTTCGGGATTCGTTCGCGCTCATGAACTATCCTTCGCGCTCACGGATTTCGGCGCCCCGAAGCGGCCGCCTCGATCGATTGCTCATGGCCGGGCGCTGCCGCTTGGGCGTTCCCCGGGCCGCCCGCTTGCCGCCAGCTCGCGAGGTGCGAGAGTAACCCGCGCGGCAGGTACATCATGAACAGCATCAGGATGGCGCCGTAAATCAGCTCCTGGTAGGACAGCGCCTGCCGAAGCAGTTCGGAGATCAAGCCGAAGCCGACGGCCCCGACGATCGCGCCCCGGAGCGAGCCGATGCCGCCGACGACGACCATCGTCAGCACGAGAATCGTCGTCTGAAAGCCGAGATTCTCGGGATGGATGAACGAGGCGAAAGTGGTGTACATCCCGCCGGCGAAGCCGGCCCAGGCGGCGGACGCGGCAAACGCGAGGCGCTTGACTGCCTGGGCGTCGACACCCATCGCCATCGCCGCCACTTCGCTCTCGCGCACCGCCCGAAAAGCGGAACCCAGCTTCGAACGCGACACCGCCACCGTCGCGACGATCGCGATCGCCCCCATCGCCATGACGAACGGATAGGCGTGCCGGTCGGAAACGAGCTGAAAGCCGAAGATCTCCGCGGGCGACATGCGCAAGCCGTTCGGTCCGCCCGTCACCGATTCCCAGTTCAGGAAGACCCATTGCATCGCCTCGCCGAAGGCGAACGTCGCAAGCGCCAGGTAGATGTCGCGCATGCGCAGCGCGACCATGCCGATCAGGTGCCCGAGGATGCCCGCGATGAGCGCGCCGGCGAGGATCGAAAGCACGAACGGCGGGTGCCAGGCGTTGTTGATCAGCCCGGCGGCGTAGATTCCGATCCCGTAGAACGCGGCGTGCGACAGCGCGAACTGTCCCGCTTCGCCGATGACCAAGTGCATTCCGAGCGACAGGACCACGAAGACCATCAGCAGATTGGCGATGTACAGGATGTAGCCGCTGACCAGCAGCGGCAACACCGCCAAGGCGCCGACCAGAAGGACGAGGAGCAGCAGATTGCGTCGCATCAGACCTTCTTCACTTGCAGTTTGCCGCCGAGGATACCTTGCGGCCGCACGATCAGCACCACCATGATCGCGACGAACGGCGCCACGACGATCGCGTTGGTGGAGATGAACAGGCCGACGAGGTTCTCGGCGATGCCGATGATGAAGCCGCCGAGCACCGCTCCGGGGAGGCTCGTGAATCCGCCGACGATCGCCGCCGCGAAGGCGAGGATCGCGACGTGGGCGATATCGGGTGAGATCAGCAGCTTCGGCGCGATCAGCAGGGCGGCAACCGCGGAAACCAGTCCCGAAAGCGCCCAGATCAGCATATGGATGCGCGAGAGGTTCACGCCGACGAGCTGCGCGCCCCGCGGATTCATCCCGGCGGCACGCATGGCTCTGCCCATGCGCGTATAGCCGAACATCGCGAACAGCAGCACCATGAAGACCACCGAAGTGCCGAAGATCGCGACGTCGAGCAGGGTGAGCGAGGCGTCGCCGATGCTGATCGAGCCGGTAGGCACCATCGCCGGCAGCGACCGCGGCGTGTCGCCGAGGCCGGTGAGGCGAACCAGCCCTTTCAACAGGTACGCGAATCCAAGGGTCGCGATCACGAGCTGCACGCCGATCGCGCGCGAAGCCGCCGCGCGCTGCAGCACCACCTTCTGGAACAGCGCGGACGCCGCGGCGACCACGAGTAGGGTGATCGGTATTACGGCGAAGTACGGCCACTGCGCCAACACGACGAGTATGAGCGCGACGTAGGCGGCGCCCATGAAGATCTCGCCTTGCGAGAAGTTCGGCACGTCGGTCGTCTTGAAGATGATCACGATCGCGATCGCCAGCAGCGAATAGACGCTGCCGGTCACCATCCCGGACAGGATGCCCTGCTGCAGGAACAACCACACGTCGGACGCGCTCATCTATCGGATCGATGCAAAAGGC
>JADLEZ010000259.1 GCA_020845855.1 Burkholderiales bacterium | reverse complement strand
GACTGGCGCCCGAGCAGCACGACCGGAACGCCGCTGCGCTGGCAAGTTCGGACCATCTTCGGCGAGGGCGTGCCGGCCATGGCCAGGATGCCCGCCGGCCGGTAGTGCAGGACGCTGTCGAGCGACTCGTCGAGGCTCTTGCCCGGCGGATTGGCGAGCAGCAGCACGCGATAGCTGCCTTGCTGCGCGATGCGGGTCAGCGATTCGATGAACTGAAGGTGCAGCGGGCTCGTCAGCGCGCCGGCCACCAGGGCGAGCAGGTTCGACTGCCGCTTGATGAGGCCTTGCGCGAGCAGATTGCGCCGGTAGCCCAACCGGCCCGCGACGGCGAAGATGCGCTCGCGGGTGGCGTCGGCCACGCTCGGGTGCAGCGAGAACGCCCGCGAGACGACGGACTGGGAAACACCGGCCGCGCGGGCCACGTCCACCGACGTGACCGCCAACGGGTTGTGGCGTGCCTTGGCTGCAATTTTCTTCATCGCTCGCTTGGCGGAATCGGATCGAAGGGCGAGGAGCGCGAGAAAGGTCCCCCTGTCCCCGCCGGGCCATTATCCCGCAGCGCCCGTTCAATCGACGTCGATGCCGCGCAACATACGTATGCTATGGTGCGGCTGGCGACAAGTCCAGTCGATTCGGAAATGGGAGCGCCGATGTCGGAAGCGACCGTCGTTGCAAGCGGCCTGCGATTTCCCGAAGGTCCGGTCGCGATGCCGGATGGAACGCTGCTGGTGGTCGAGATCGCGCGCGACTGCCTGACCCGCATCGCGCGCGACGGGAGCTTCGCGCCCATAGCCTTCACCGGCGCCGGGCCGAACGGCGCCGCGATCGGCCCGGACGGGAAGTGCTACCTGTGCATCTCCGGCGGCTACGAGTTCGCCGAGGACGCGGAGCACGGCATGCGCCCGGGATTGCAGCATCGCGACTACCGCGGCGGCGCGATCGAGCGCGTCGACCTCGCGACCGGGGCCGTCGAGGTCGTCTACCGGCGCAGCGCCCGCGGCGCCCTGCGCGGCCCGAACGATCTGGTCTTCGATCGTCAGGGGGGCTTCTGGTTCACCGACATCGGCAAGAACCGTGAGGGCGAGCGCGACCACGGCGGTGTCTACTACGCACGCACGGACGGGTCGTTCATCCGCGAGGTGATCTACCCGATGGTGCAGCCCAACGGCATCGGCCTCGCGCCCGACGAGCGCACGCTGTACGTCGCGGAGACCGTGACCGGGCGGGTGTGGGCGTTCGACGTGACCGCACCCGGCGAGATCGCGAAGCGCCCGTTTCCCTCGCCCAACGGCGGCCGGCTGCTCGCCGGCCTACCCGGTTTCCAGCTCTTCGACTCGCTCGCGGTCGACAGTGCCGGGCACGTTTGCGTGGCTACGATGTTCAACGCCGGCATCACCGAGATCGCGCCGGACGGGCACGTGCTGGCGCACGTCGCGCTGCCCGATCGCTTCACCACCAACCTCTGCTTCGGCGGTCCGGACTTGCGCACCGTCTTCGCCACGCAGTCGAGCTCGGGCCGGGTCGTGGCCGTGCCATGGCCGCGCCCCGGCCTTGCGCTGAACTTCTCCGGCAGGTAAGCGGCAACCGGGGCCGCGGCCGGTCCCATTGCCAACCGCGCGGCGCGCGGGCTATCCTCGCGCCATCGGATGAACGACTCCAAGCCTCCGGGTGATCTCGCCGCCGAAGGCGACGTGAACCTCTCGCCGCTGCGGCGCGCCTGGGAGCGCGAGCACGTCCATGGTGCCGCGCGCGCCCTCCTCGACCGCGACGCCGCCGCCTACCTGCACCAGTCGCTGTCGACACCCTGCTTCGATGCGTTGGCCGAAGCCGAAGGCATCTGGCTCACCGACGTCGACGGACGCCGGTTCATGGACTTCCACGGCAACAACGTCCACCAGATCGGCTACCGCCACCCCCGTGTGATCGCCGCGGTCAAGCGCCAGCTCGACACGCTCCCGTTTTCCCCGCGCCGCTTCACCAACCAGGCGGCCGTCGACCTCGCCGAGCGCCTCGCGGCACTCGCGCCCGATCCGCTGGGCAAGGTGCTGCTGGCGCCCGGCGGCACACTCGCGATCGGCATGGCGTTGAAACTCGCGCGGGTGGTGACCGGCCGGCACAAGACGGTCTCGATGTGGGACGCGTTCCACGGCGCCTCGCTCGACGCGATCTCGGTTGGCGGCGAGGCGGTGTTCCGCCGCGCCATGGGACCGCTGCTGCCGGGCGCCGAGCACGTGCCGCCGTGCGATCCGCGCGCGTGCCGGTTCCGCTGCGGCGGCACCTGCGACGCGAGCTGCGCCGACTACGTCGACTACGTGCTCGGCAAGGAGGAGGACGTGGCCGCGGTCGTGGTCGAGACGGTGCGCTGCACCGACGTGCAAATTCCGCCACCGTCCTACTACCGGCGCCTGCGCGAGGCCTGCAATCGCCACGGCGCCCTGCTGATCCTGGACGAAGTGCCGATTGCGCTCGGCCGCACCGGCACCATGTTCGCGTTCGAGCGCTACGGCATCGTCCCCGACATGGTGGTGCTGGGCAAGGGGCTCGGCGGCGCGGTGTTCCCGATGGCCGCGCTCATCGCGCGGCGGGACTTCGACGTGGCCGGCGACCGCGCGCTCGGCCATTACACGCACGAGAAGAGCTCGGTCGGCTGCGCGGCCGCGCTCGCCACCCTCGACGTCATTGCGGACGAGGGCTTGCTTGCCCGCGCGGAGCACCTCGGCGCGCATGCGCTCGCCCGCCTGCGCGAGATCGCGTCCCGGCATCCGCTGGTCGGCGACGTGCGCGGCGTCGGTCTCTTGCTCGGCATCGAGCTCGTCCACCCCGACGGCTCACCCGCGCGCCGCGAGGCGGAGCGCGTCATGTACGCCTGCCTCGCGCAAGGCCTTTCGTTCAAGATCGGCCAGGGCAACGTGATCACGCTCTCGCCGCCGCTCGTGATTGCCGAGGACGATCTCGACCGCGCGTTGGACATCCTCGAAGCGTCGATCGCCGAGGTCGAGGCGAGCCCGGACGGCTGACGCGCTTCAACCCTCGCCGCCGCGCTCGCGCGACTGCGCGAGCCTTTCCCGAATAGTCCCGCGCCGCGCACCGGCGCCGCACCTGCGATAATCGCGGCCTCGAACGTAGGGAGGACGGGATGCGGCTGCGCACGGGGTGGGTAACGGTCCGGCACGGGATAGGGGTTGCGACGCGCGTAGCACTCGCCGCCATTGCGATGCTCGCGCTCGGCGCATGGCCGCGGCACGCCGCTGCGGCCGACGTCTATCCGTCGCGCCCCGTGCGCGTGATCGTCGGCTCGCCGGCCGGGTCGTCGTACGACTTCATGCTGCGCGCGATGCAGGAGGCGCTGCGCGATGAACTGGGGCAGCCGATCGTCATCGAGAACCGCCCCGGTGCCGACCAGGTCCTCGCCGTGCGCCAGGTCGCGGCCTCGGCAGCGGACGGCTACACGCTCCTCGCCGGGACCCGCGCGCAGTTTGTCGTGAACCCGGTCACCCTTGCGAACCCGGGCTACGACGCCGACCGCGACCTCGCGCCGATCACGCTGCTCGGCTACCAGACCATGCTGG
This sequence comes from Burkholderiales bacterium, assembly GCA_020845855.1. Taxonomy (GTDB): domain Bacteria; phylum Pseudomonadota; class Gammaproteobacteria; order Burkholderiales; family Casimicrobiaceae; genus VBCG01. The sequence continues at coordinate 809 of JADLEZ010000259.1, read as the reverse complement.
TCGCGATCGATCCCGTGCTGCCCGTGCGCACGCTTGCGGAACTCGCGGCCTACTCGCGTGCGCGCCCCAACACGCTCAACTACGGCGCAAGCATGGGCTCGCTGGCGCTCGCCGGCGAGGCGCTCAGGGCCACGATCTCGGCCGACCTGCTGCAAATTCCGTACAACGGCATCGCGCGCTCGATGAATGCGCTGCTCGCCGGCGACGTGCAGGTCGCCATCGTCGACGTCACCACGGCGCAGGCGTCGATCCGCGCGGGCCGCGTACGCGCGCTGGTCGTGAGCGGCGACCGGCGGTTTCCGGGGCTGCCGGAAGTGCCGACGTTCGCCGAAGCGGGGTATGCGAGCGCCGACCTGCCGATCTGGGACGCGCTGTTCGCGCCCGCCGGGACGCCGGAGGCGATCGTTGCGCGCGTGCGGGCGGCGTTCGTGCGCGTGCTCGGGATGCCCGAGATCGCCGACAAGCTCGCCGGCGCCGGCATCGTGCCGGCTACGACGACCCCCGACGCGCTGCGGGCCATGATTCTGCGCGAGCGCGCCGAGGTCGGCGCGCTGGTGAAGCGGCTCGGCATCGCGCCGCAGTGACCTCTAGCTAGCGAGGTGCAGCGATGAACGTCTCCGAGCCGATCCGGCGCAACGCGCGCATCTCACCCGACGCCGCGGCCATCGAGCGCATCGATGGTTCCATCATCACCTACGCCGCGCTCGACCGCACGCTCGACATGCTCGCCCATCGCTTGCGCGAGATGGGGCTGCGCGCGGGACACATGGTAACGATCGTCACCGCCGACGGGCACCGCTATCTGGTCG
>JADLEZ010000258.1 GCA_020845855.1 Burkholderiales bacterium | reverse complement strand
TGGACGTGTTGGCAACCTTCGATTTGGTCGTCGCCGGAGCGAGTTTCGGGGCCCGATACGACTGTCCGTCGAGCACCAGGCAGTAGGCGTTGTGGCGTAGCCGATCGAGCGTCGCCGAGGCGAGCAAGCGGTTGGCCGGGAACGCCTGGTCCCACTCGGTGAAGTCAAGATTTAATGCGGCGGATATCGTTATGCGGACCTCCGCTCTCGAGAGGCCCGCAATTCCGTGCTTACGATCGCGTGGTTCACCGCATAAAGGAGCCGCTCGTCAGCGAGGCGATCAGCTTGTCGGTCGCCCGGAAGCGCCCGGACCGCAGCGACGGTGCCGTGACCGCATCGAGGGCTTCCAGCTTTATCGACGGATCGGCGCGCGTGTAGATCTCGGTAGTCTGCATGTTCGCGTGACCGAGCCACAACGATACTTTCCGCAGATCCTTTGTGGCTTGCAGTATCGTCAGGGCGCAGCTGTGTCTCAGAACGTGCGGGGATATGCGTTTGGTCGCCAACGATGGGCAGCGTTTGCTGGCAGTGTGAACATACTTCTCTAAGACGTATTCGAATCCCGAGCGGGTCATGGGCTCCCGCCGCGCATTGACGAAGATCTCCGGTACTGGAGCGGTGCCGCGAACAGCCAGCCAGGCGCGCAGCGCCGCAGCAGTTTGTTTCCATAACGGCAGGCAGCGTTCCCGGCGACCTTTGCCTCGCACGAGAACGGACGCATGTGGATGCAGTGACAGATCTTCCAGCCGAAGGCTGGTGAGTTCCGAGACACGCAGTCCAGCGGCGAAACACAAGTGCAGCATCGCGCGGTCCCGGATGCCTGCCCAATCGACGGGTTGGGGTGCATCCAGGAGCGCCTGGATCTCCTCGGTCGACAGGTGACGCACCAGGCGCGAATCGGTCTTCTTCATTGGAATGGCCAGAACGCGGTGGATCTGCTCCAGGGCCGATGGCACTCGGTACTCCATGAAACGCATGAACGATTTGATGGCTGCAAGACGCACGTTCCGGGAACTTGCGCCGTTTGAACGCGTGCCCTCCAGATGGTTCAGAAAGCCGACCACCAGCGGCGCGTCGATCTGCTCCAATTCCAATCTGGACGGTGCAGTCTTCAGGTGCTTGCTCGCGTAGTTCAGAAGCAGCTTGAAGGCATACGCGTACGAGTCGCAGGTGTTGACGCTGGCGCGGCGCTCGAGGGCCAGGCGCTCGTGGAAGAAGGCGGTCACGTGCGAGGCGATCGCGGTCATGGCATGTCTCCCATAATGTACGCTTCAGTGCACTGGGCAATGCCGCGCATGAGATCCGGTACCGCCTCCAGGTACCAGTACGTTTCCTCCGCCTTGCAGTGTCCAAGATAGGTCGACAGCATCAGCATGTGCTGCGTAATGTGATCCCTTGCATCCGGGCAGGTCTGTAACGCCCGAACCGCGAAGGCATGTCGGAGTGAAATGGGGCGTTGGGTGATGTCGCCCTCGGCCACGCGGCAATCCCATCTTGACGGCCACCGTCTGGAAGGCCCTATCAACGTCTGCATTCAATAGCGGCTTGCGTCGCAACGAGATGAACACGTGATCATCGAACGGGGCGTACGGGCGTCGTTGCTGCAAGTAGCGTTCGAGCCCAGCGCGGGCCGTCTCATGCAAGGGAACCAGCCGACTCTTCTGGAACTTGGTCGCGCGGATCACCAGGCCGTCCCGCGTGATGTCGTCGTACCGCAACCGAATGGCCTCGGAAACACGCAGCCCAGTACAGGACAGCAGCGCGAACAGTGTGCTATAGGTCTGACGGCGCAGGGTGCGGTATCCGGACTGTGCGGCAAGCTGGATGAGCCGGCAAATCTGCTCGTCGGAGAGAATGTAAGGCGGTGGTCGCGGGCGACGCTCACTACCGAAGACGGCGCGCGGGATCTCATGGCGCGCGTCTTCCGCGTGAACGTACTGGGCGAAGCGTATGACATCGCCAAGGCGTCGAGCGCGCTGATGAACTGAAGGCACCTGCCGCGCCCATTCGATCGCAGTCTGCGAGTTTAGGTAGCGCTGACCCTTTGCATCCGAATAGGCGGCGAAACTTCTGAGGTGATACCCGGCCTTCTTGAGGCAGAAGCCGACCGCCTGCCGGACGGCCAGATAGGTCCGAACGGCACGCGTCAGCATGGCTGCACCTGTGGCCAGGGTTGGGCGATCTGCTGCAATCCCGTGAGGTCGACCTTGGCATAGATCTGTGTGGTCTCGATCGAGCGGTGGCGAAGGAGTGTCGAGATCTCCTGCAACGACGCCCCCTGCCGCAGCATCGAACTGGCGATCGAATGGCGCAGCAGGTGTGCTGCACCTCGGCCTGGGCGCTTGACCCCTGTGCGACGAAATGCGCGAGCGACAATCATCGAGACGGCACAGTGGGAACCCAGGGCACGGAAAGGAGCGCGGGAGCGGAGAAACAGGGCATCCATGGGCGCCGCAGGCCGGCCGGCTTGCAGGTACGCCGCGATCGCCTGGCCCACCTCCTGAGTCAGGGGCAATCGCGCCTGACGGCGGCTCTTGCCACTGACGTGAACCCATGCGCCTTTCCAGTCGATGTCCCCCAGGCGCATCTGCACGATGTCACCTGCCCGAAGGCCAAGACGCGCGAGCAGAAGAAGTACCGCCCGATCCCGCTTGCCCACCGCAGAGGATGGGTCACAGCAGACGATGAGGCGCTCTACATCCTCGGGCGGCAGATACCGCGGAAGCGCGGCTAGGCGCCAATGTGGCACGATCGGAATAGCGCCGAGCAGGCCCGCACGGCAGCGGCCCTCTGCGATCAGAAACCGCAGGAACATACGCAGAGCCGTCCGGCATCGCCGCGCCACCCACCGACCACCTTGACTCTGCTCCAAAGCAAACTGGCGCAGGCAGCGAGCATCCAACGCACTCGGATCCTCGGCGATGCGTCTGAGCAGTTCACGAATCGGTATGCTGTAGTTGTAGAGCCCTCGGTCGGACGTTCCACGTCGTTCCCGCATCCACGCGCAGAAAGACTTCAACAAATCCGGTTCTGCCGGAGCGGGCTGCGGATCGCGGACGGGCGGCTGATCGACTCCCTGTAGCTGTCTCACGAACAGTCTCGCGCCGGCGACAACCTCCATGCGGTTGGCACAAGAATAGCGACCGCAGCGGCATCGGCTGAGGTGATCACTGAAGTCTTTGAGAGCTCGGTCGCCCAGATCACGGGGTGACAAGCCCCGACGGATTGCCCATCGGACGATGTGTTCCGCCGATCGAACGTGACGGCGGGCGGATATCTTCGCGTAACCGCGTTGAAGCAGTTGCTCGGCGAATCCTTCAATCAGTGCTGCCGCAGGACCACTGCGGATCGCCCGAATCCGCGCGGGTGCATCAAACAACTCGGAAAGCATGACGACCTCCCTTGGTAGGCCTGTTGCCAGGCGAAGGAGGTCATTTTTATGCAGAGTACGTGTGACTTCGACGAGCCGCCTGCTGCTCCGGAGAACGTCAGTGCGGGTGCCGCTCCGCGTCGCTAACACCGCATAAAGACTTTCGCCGCATTAAATCGCAAATGCGGTGCACCGCATTTAAGATTGCTGGTAACGATGGTGGCCGCGGTCTCGTAGCGCTCGGCGATCAGGTCGTGCAGATCCTCGTCGGCGGGCGGGCGCAGGGGTTTGAGGCCGAAGTCGTCGATCACGAGCAACGGCACGCGGGCGAGGCTGGTGAGTTTGCGCTCGTAGCTGCCGGTGGCGCGTGCCGCGTTGAGGGTGGCGACGAGCTGCGCGCAGGTGGTGAACAGGACATCGACCCCTTGGCGGATCGCGCAGTGGCCGAGGGCCTGCGCGAGGTGCGACTTGCCGGTCCCGCACGGACCCACGATGAGCACGGGGACGCGCTCGTCGAGATAGCGCCCGGTGGCGAGCTCATGGACGAGCGCACGGTTGAGCTGCGGCAGGCGCTCGAAGTCGAACTGCTCGAGGGTCTTGCTGGCGCGGAAGGCGGCACGCCGTAGCCGCAGAGCGAACTTCTTCTGCTCGCGGCGGGCGACCTCGTCCTGGATGAGCAGGCCGAGGAACTCGGTGTAGGCGAGTTTGCCGTCGAGGGCTTGGCGGTTGCGCGCTTCCAGCGAATCGAGGATGCCGGACAGGCGCAGTTGCTTCAGATACGGCACGAGTTCGGGTAGCGGATTCATAGCACTCCTGGTGGTCAGTGGACAGAGGACGACGGATCGACGCCGAAGAGTGTCTCGGCGTCACGCACGAAGCGCGCCGTGGTGGCGTAGGCGCGCGTCGATTCGGGGGTGGTGAGCGGCAGCTGATCGAAGCCGCCGGCGAGGATGGTCTTGACGGTGCGGTAGAAGATGCTGTCGTGAACCAACGCCCTGGCGCAGGCGGCTTCGAGCCGTGCCGCGCCGTAGCGATCGACCAGGCGCAGCGTGCCCTGCGCGGCACGCAGCCGCTCCACGATGCGATCGGCGAGCAGACGGTCGATGAACGTCGCGCACGCCGGTCCGATCAGCGTCGCCTGCTGCACACACCAGTCGCGGTCGTGCGCGAAGAAGGCTTGTGCTTCGGGCGGCAGGTGATCGCGCACGGTGAAGCGTTGGCCGGCTTTGCGTCCGCGTGGGTGCGCGGCGACCTGACGGTAGTCCTGGTAGATCGCAACCGCCGAGTCGGTCGCCCGCAGCCAGAGTACTTTGCCGATGAACGTGAAGGGCGCCGAGTAGAAGCAGCGCTCGAACTGCACGTGACAGTCGCGATGCAGACGCACGGCGTGCCAAGTCCCGAGATCGGGTGCGATCGGTGGCAACGGCCGCAGCAGGGGCTTTTCGATGGCGAACTGCGCGAGCGGGCGTTCGCGCATCGTGCCGTGCACGCGCACGCCGGCTTCGTCGAGCACCCAACGACGCGCCTGCGCGTTCAGATCGGCGAGGTCGCGGAACTCGCGCGTGGGCAGGAAGTTACCCTTGACGTATTTGACCCCCGACTCAACGACACCTTTCTTGGCCGGATCCCCGGGCGGACACGGGTCGATCTTGAACGAGTATCCCTCGGCGCATTCGGCGTACGCGCGCTGCACCAGCGGATCGTGCACGCACGCTTTGGTGATCGCGCACTTGGCGTTGTCGATGATCAGCCGGCGCGGGACGGCGGCGAACCACTCGAAGGCGCGACGATGGCAGCCGAGCCACGTCGCTACCGTCTGATCCCACACGAACTCGACGTACTGATGGCGCGAGAAGCACAGCGTCATCACGAAGCACCAGGTGCGTCGATGCTCGTTGCGCGCCGCATCGAACAGCACCGGCCCGGCACCGAAGTCGACCTGCCCGGCCTCGCCGGGAGCGAAGGTCAAGCGCACCGTCGCCTGCGGCGGCCGCGCGGCGTCCATGGCCGCCAACATACGACGGACGGCGGAATAGCTGCCGGTGTAGCCGTGCTCGCGGCACAGCGCAGCGTGAATCGCCACACCAGCCACGCCTTGCTCGGCCCAACGCACGACGATGTCGCGGTGTGGCTCGACGGTGGAGATCGTGCTGCGCGCCCGGCGCACCTGACCGATCACCGCCGCGATCTCGCCGTCGTCGGGCAGCGGCGCGTCGGCGGCCAGCCAACCCCGCTGCTGCGCGAGCGCGCGAAACGCGGCCAGCTTGCGCCGCCCCATCAGCCGTGACCGCGCGATGTCGCGGTCGGTATCGCCCTGGCGCAGGCGCACCAGGACGGCTCGGTACTGGAACATCTCGATTCTCCTGCGCCCCACCGCTAGCCCTCCCGGACAAAAATCCGGGAGGGTAGCGGGTCGGACGCTCAGGTCGAGATGCCCGTCTTCCCCTTCCGTGGCTCCTATATGCCGATCACGGCCTGGCTCCTATATGCCGATCATCGCCTGGCTCCATTACGGCGATCATCGACTGGCTCCTATATGCCGATCTCGCGGTGGCTCCTATATGCCGATCGCTGACAGATGGAAGAGCCTCCGGACATGAGCGCGCTTGTAATACTCGCCCCAGCCGCGAATGACGGGGTTGATCTGCGCGATCAACTCAGCCGTGGTAACAGGTGCTTTGCGCCTCGTGAGC
>JADLEZ010000257.1 GCA_020845855.1 Burkholderiales bacterium | reverse complement strand
CGTTCCGCAAGGTGTATCCCAATGTCGAGGTCGACGTGTTCCGCTCGGGGACGACGGAAGTGATGGGCAAGCTCGCCGCCGAGTTCGCGGCCGGGCAGCCGCGGCCCGACGTGCTGCTGGTCGCCGATGCGGCGTCGATGGAGGCGCTCAAGAAGGACGGGCGCCTGCTCGCGTACCCGCAGGCCAAGGTCGACGGCATCGAGCCCGGCGTCATCGATCCCGGCCGCACCTACTTCGGCTCCAAGCTCATCACCACCGGTATCGCGGTGAACACGGCGGCGAAGAGCCGGCCGGCGTCGTGGGCCGACTTGGGCAAGCCCGAGTTCAGCGGCCAGATCGCGATGCCGAGCCCGCTGTACTCGGGGGCCGCGGCGATCATGCTCGGCACCATGACCGAGCGCCCGGACTTGGGCTGGGCGTTCTTCGAGAAGCTCAAGGCGAACCACGCGATCGCGGTGCGCGGCAACGGTGCGGTGGCCAACGCGGTCGCCAACGGCGAGAAGGCCTACGGCGTGCTGGTCGACTTCATGGCGTTCAACGCCAAGGCCAAGGGCTCGCCTATCGATTTCATTTTTCCGGCGGAAGGCAATCCGGCGGTGACCGAGCCGGTGGCCATCCTCAAGACTTCGCAGAACCCCGCCGCCGCGCGCGCGTTCGTCGATTTCATCCTGTCCGACGAGGGGCAGAAGCTCGCGGCGTCGATGGGCTACATTCCCGCGCGCACGAGTGTCGGCATGCCGTCGTGGTACCCGGCCGGCGTCAAGATCAAGCTGATGCCGACCAACATCGCGATGGTGGTGCAGGACAACGCCGCCAACCTCAAGCGGTTCGCCACATTGTTCGGGAATTAGCCGTTTGTTGGGTGTGTCATTCCGAGCGCAGCGAGGAATCTTGATTTTCGCAAGAGCTTGATGCCTTTGAACAGCAGATCCCTCGCGCTGCTCGGGATGACACGATTTTGCATCTGTTCACGCGACCTCCTACAGACTGACAAGTCAGCAGACCCCCTCCAAAACTTGCGCTCACCGAAGGCTGTCAGTCGGCATGCGCGCGTTACCGAGCGAGGAGCAAAGCGACCTGTGAGCGACGCGCTTCGTCGTAGTTGCTACGCGGAAAGCGCCCGGCCGCCCGAAGCTTTCCGCGCAAACTGTGCCGGGCGGAAATTGCGCCGCGGGCGGCGAAGCCGCTGCGGGTGACGCAATTTCCGCACGAACGGTTCATGACCGGCGAGCGGGAACGGGTCGAGCAGTACGCGCTCCTGTGGGGACTGGTCGGCATCGTGCTGGTGCTCTCGGCGCTGCCGCTCGCACGCCTCGTGTGGGAGGGTGTCGCCCCCGGCGGGCGGCTATCGGCGGACGCGCTCACGCGGGTGCTGGCGAGCGAGACGACGTGGACCGCCACCCGCCACAGCCTCGTCACCGCCTTCGGCGGCACCGCGCTCGCGGTGGTGATCGGCACGGTGGTCGCCCTCGCGGTTTCGCTCACCGACATCCGCGGCCGCAACGGGTTCGTGTTCTGCTTCGTGGCGCCGCTGCTGCTCGCGCCGCAGGTGGTCGCGCTCGCGTGGCTCACCATGTTCGGGCCATCGAGCACGCTGCTCAAGGTGGCCGGCATCGCGCCGCCTCTGGGCGCCAGGAACCCGCTGTACTCCCCCGAGGGCATCATCCTCGTGCTGGGCGTGCAGTACGCCCCACTCGTGTTCCTCACGCTGCGCGCGGGCCTGCGCAGCATGCCGCAGGAGTTGATCGAGGCGGCGCGCGCCGGCGGCGCGCGGCCATTGACGGTGCTGCGCACGGTCGTGTTGCCGCTGATGACGCCGCCGCTCCTGGCCGGCGTGGCGCTGTGCTTCGTCTCCTGCCTCGGCAACTTCGGCATACCGGCGCTGCTCGGCATTCCCGGCAACTACCTCGTGCTGCCGACGCTCATCTACCAGCGCTTGGCCGGACTCGGACCCGATGCCTTGTCGGAAGTCGCGGTGCTGTCGATCGTGATCGGCGTCATCGCGCTCGCCGGCATCGTGCTGCAGGACTGGCTCCTGCGTCGCCGCGACTACCGGACGACGTCGCCGACCGCCACGGCGCGCGCCTTCGAGCTCGGACGCTGGCGGGTGCCGCTGCAGGCCGCGCTGTGGACGCTCGCGGGCTTCGTGCTGATCGTGCCGCTTACCTCGCTGGTGCTCACGGCGCTCGTGCCCGCCCTCGGCGTGCCGCTCACGTGGGCTTCGGCCACGCTCGACAACTTCCGCTTCGTTCTGTTCGAGCACGCCGCCGCGCGGCGCGCGTTTCGCAACAGCTTCGCGATGTCGGCGAGCGCCGCGGTGCTGATCGTCGCCGTCGCGATACCGCTCGCATACTTTCTCGTGTGGCGGCGCAACCGCGCGTTGCGCATGCTCAACTTCCTCGCCGAGATCCCGTACGCGCTGCCCGGCGTGGTGCTGGCGATCGCGGCGATCCTCGTGTTCCTGAAGCCGCTGCCGGTCTTGGGCGTCTCGCTGTACAACACGATCTGGATCATCCTGTTCTGCTACCTCGGCCGCTTCCTGGTGCTGGGTTTGCGGCCGGTCGTGAGCGGCTATCACCAGCTCGACCGGACGCTGGAGGAGGCGGCGCAGGTGACCGGCGCACGCCTGCTGCGCCGCCTGCGCACGATCATCGCGCCGCTGGTGGCGCCGGCCGCCACCGCGGGAGCGCTGCTCATCTTCCTTACCGCCTTCAACGAGCTCACCGTGTCGGCACTCCTGTGGTCGACCGACTCGGAGACGCTCGGTGTCGTGTTCTTCTCGTTCCAGCAGGGTGGCGATTCGACCTACGCCTCCGCGCTGGGCGCGCTTACGGTGCTGGTGAGCTTCTCGCTCATGCTGGCGACCGTGCTGTTCGCCGGCAAGCTGCCGCGCGGGGTGCTGCCGTGGCACGACTGACCGTCGAGCGGCTGACCAAGGCGTTCGGCGCGGCGCGCGTGCTCGACGACGTGTCGCTTGCCGTGCGCGACGGCGAGTTCGTCGCCATCCTCGGCCCCTCCGGCTGCGGCAAGACCACGCTCCTGCGCCAGGTGGCGGGCTTCGACAAGCCCGACGCCGGGCGCATCCTGATCGGCGACACCGAGGTGTCCGGCGCGGGCCGCCACGTGCCGCCGGAGCGGCGGCGTGTGGGCATCGTGTTCCAGTCGTACGCGCTGTGGCCGCACATGAGTGTCGCGGAGAACGTGGCGTACGGGTTGACCGTTGCCGGAGTAGCTGGATCCGAGCGCACGCACCGCGTGGAGGCGGCGCTCCATCTGGTCGATCTCGACGGTTACGGCGAGCGCACACCGGCCATGCTCTCCGGCGGCCAGCGCCAGCGGGTCGCGCTTGCGCGCTGCCTCGTCACCGAGCCGTCGCTCGTGCTGCTCGACGAGCCGCTCGCCAACCTCGACGTGCACCTGCGCGCGGCGATGGAGCGCGAGTTCGCGCGCTTTCACGAGCGCACCGGCACCACGATGCTGTACATCACCCACGACCAGGCCGAGGCGATGGCGCTGGCCGACCGCATCGCGGTGATGAGCGCCGGACGCATCCTTCAGTTCGCCACGCCTTCGCAGCTGTATCGCGAGCCGGCGGACGAAACGGTCGCCGCGTTCATCGGCGAGGGCATGGTGGTGCCGGTCGACGTGCGCGAGGTGGACGGTGCCGCGTGCGTGGCGAGCCTGTTCGGGGTGCCGGTGCGCCTGCGCTGCCGCGCGCCGCAGGGCCGCGGGGCGGCGAGGGCCTGCCTGCGTGCCGAGGCGCTGCAAGTCGTCTCCGGGCGCGGATTTGCCGCGCAGGTGCAATCGTTGACCTACGAGGGTGGCCGATTTCGGGTCGAGGCGATGGTCGAGGGCACGAGCGAGACGCTGCACTTCCACGCGCCGGAGCCGTGCACGCTGGCGAGTGGGGCGCGCATCCGCCTCGAGGCGGCGGACGGCTGGGTGATCCCGCCGCCCGGAGCGTAGCGTACTTACGATGCAGCTCGTACTTTACGGCGGCTTCGGCGAGAAGGGTCGCACGAGTCTCGGCGTGCGCACGCGCGATTTCCACCTGCTGTTGGACGCAGGGGTGAAGACCAGCGCCCGCGGACGCGCCGATTACGTACCCGCGATCACGCCCGGCGAGCTCGCGCGCATCGATGCGATCGCGATCACTCACGCGCACGAGGACCACGTGGGCGCGCTGGGCTGGTGCCTTGCGCACGGGTTCACGGGACGCATCTTCATGACCGCGGTCACACGCGCCGAGTGCGAAGTGATCGTGGCGGCGTACGGCAGCGCGGGGGAGGCGCGTCGAGTGCGCGAGGCGCGCATCGAGCCGCTGCCGGACGACTTCGCCCTCGGTCCGCTGCGGATCGTGACCGGGCGCTCGGGGCACATCGGCGGCGGCGTGTGGTGCGCGGTCGACGACGGCGCGGTGCGACTCGGCTATTGCGGCGACGTGGTGACCGCGAGCCCGGTGTTCGCGTACGACCCGTTGCCGGCGTGCGATGCGTTGGTGCTCGACGCGTCCTATGCCGACGATGCGGTGCCGTTCGCGGCGCGCGCGGCGGACATCGCGAGCTGGGTGCGCGCGCTGCCGCAGGGCTGCGTCCTGCCCACGCCGCTGTTCGGACGCTCGCTCGAGCTCTTCGCGCTCCTGCGGCCGCAGGTGGCGCTCGCGCCCGGCATGCGCGACGCGCTCGTCGCGCAGATCGAAGCGGCCGCGTGGCTCGTCGACGGACTCGCGGAGGGCCTCACGCGCGACCTCGCGGGTACGATGGGTTACACGCCTGGCGCGCCGTGGCCGCCGATGCCGGTGCTGTGCCATGACGGCATGGGCTTGACCGGGCCGTCGCGCGAGATACTGGCGCTCGCGCAGCAAACGCGCCATCCCGTCCTGCTGACGGGCCACGTGCCGGACGGCAGTCCCGGCGACGACCTGCTTGCCGCGGGAGCCGCGCAGTGGAAGCGGCTGCCGACGCATCCGACTCTCGGCGAGAACCTGGCGCTCGTGCGCGCATGCGCGCCGCGCGTCGTGCTCGGCCATTCCTGCGCAGCGGATGGGCTCGCGCGCCTGCACCGGCACATTCCATCGCTGCGCCAGCGCGCGGTCACCGGCGACGTGCTCGACCTTACGTGATGCAGATCCTCGTCGCCAACGACGACGGCGTGGACGCGCCCGGACTGCACTTGCTCGCCGATGCCGCGCGTGCGCTCGGCGGCGAGGTTTGGGTGGTGGCGCCGGAAACGAAATGGACCGCGGCGAGCCATCGCGTGTCGTTCGATCGCGAGCTCACGCTCACGCGCCGCGCGCCGCAGGTGTTCGCCTGCGATGGCACGCCGGTGGATGGTGTCGTGGCCGCGATGACGGTGCTGGGCTTGCGGCCGGGTCTCGTGCTCGCCGGCATCAACGACAAGCGCAACGTTGGCGAGGACATCGGCTACTCCGGCACGCTCGCGATCGCGCGCGAGGCCGCCTTCTGGGGCGTGCCGGCGATCAGTGTCTCTGCCGACGCATGCCCCACCGACGAAGCGCAGATCGGACGCCTCCTGCGCTTGCTGTGGGAGCGGCGAGCCGATTGGGTCGCCGGCGGCGCGTGGCTTTCCGTCAACCTGCCGCCCGCGTTGCCCGCGCCGATCGTGCAAGGCTCGCTCGCGCGCGACAAGATCGCCGCCGCGGCGGACGTGGTTGCGCAATCAGAAGGCCGCGTCGTCTATCGCCTGCGCCGCGGGCGGCCGGGCACGGCGCGCGTCGGCGACGAGAATGCGCTGCTCGCGGCGGGCAACGTAGTGGTCGTGCGCCACGCGTGGCATGCGCACCTGCCGCTGCCGGAGGATGTGGTTGCGGCTTGGAGGGCCGGGTGGCAGTGACCGGGCGTTCGCGGTACAATACAAAGTTACTCTTTACCTTCAAAGCCGTGCCAATTGACGGGTCCCGTTAACCGTTCCCCCATCCATCGCCGCCGCACCCGCGTCGCACGCGTCGGCGGCATTCCCATCGGGGGCGGTCATCCGATCGTGGTCCAGTCGATGACCAACACCGACACCACGGACGTCGCCGCCACGGTCGCCCAAGTCAAGGCGCTCGCCGACGCTGGCTCCGAGCTCGTGCGCATCGCCGTCAACACCCCGGAGGCGGCCGCCGCGGTGCCCGCGATCTACGAGCGGCTGGACGTCCTCGGCTGCCGCGTTCCGCTGATCGGCGACTTCCACTTCAACGGGCACAAGCTTCTATCCAACTACCACGAATGCGCGCAGGTGCTGGCGAAGTACCGGATCAATCCCGGCAACGTCGGCCGCGGCACGCGCCACGACCCGCAGTTCGCGGTGATGATCGAGCGCGCTATCGAGTACGGCAAGCCGGTGCGCATCGGTGTCAACTGGGGCAGCCTCGACCAGGATCTGCTCGCGTCGATGATGGACGACAACGCGCGCTCGCCCAACCCACTCGACGCCGCGCACGTGATGCGCGAGGCGCTGGTCACCTCGGCGCTGCGCAGCGCGCAGTTCGCCGAGGCCATGGGATTGCCGGGCGACCGCATCATCCTCGCGTGCAAGGTGTCGAACGTGCAGGACCTGATTGCGGTGTACACCGAGCTTGCCGCGCGCTGCGATTATCCGCTGCACCTCGGGCTCACGGAAGCGGGTATGGGCAGCAAGGGCATCGTCGCCTCCACCGCGGCGCTCGCGGTGCTCCTGCAGCAGGGCATCGGCGACACGATTCGCATCTCGCTCACGCCGGAAGTCAACGGCGACCGCACGCGCGAGGTGATCGTCGCGCAGGAGATCCTGCAGACGATGGGTCTGCGCTCGTTCACGCCGATGGTCAGCGCGTGCCCGGGATGCGGGCGCACGACCAGCGACTACTTCCAGTCGCTCGCCGACAAGATCCAGACCTGGCTGCGCGAGCAGATGCCGATCTGGCGCGCGCAGTACCCGGGGGTCGAGAACATGAGCGTGGCGGTGATGGGCTGCGTGGTCAACGGCCCTGGCGAGTCGAAGATGGCCAACATCGGCATCAGCTTGCCCGGCAGCGGCGAGACGCCGGTGGCGCCGGTGTTCGTCGATGGCCACAAGACCGTCACGCTCAAGGGCGAGCGCATCGCCGAGGAGTTCGCGCAGATCATCGTCGACTACGTGCGCGCGACTTACGGCGGGCATACGCCGGCGCCGCACCTTTTGCCCCGGAAGAAGTCGATCCCGATCCGCTCCGCTTGAGATATTTCGTATTGCTTCCCGCGGCCGGCAACGGCGTTCGCTTCGGCGGCGACAGGCCCAAGCAATATTCGACGATCGGCGGCAAGACGCTCCTGCAGCACTCGCTCGAGCGCCTGGCGGCCGGCATCCCGCTCGCCCGCGCGTACGTGGCGCTCTCGGACCACGACGTGTGGTTCGAAAGCGAGGTCGCCGCGCGCGCCGACGTGACAGCGCTGCGCTGCGGCGGCGCCACGCGCGCCGAAACCGTCGCCAATTCGCTGCGTGCGATGGACGCAGCACCTGACGACTGGATACTGGTGCACGACGCGGTGCGGCCGTGCATCGACGAAAGCTCGCTCGGGCGCCTGCTGCGCGAGGTCGGCGACGACGCGGTCGGCGGGCTCCTCGCCGTGCCGGCGGCGGCCACGCTCAAGCGCGCCGACGAGCACGGGCGCAGCGTGCGCACCGAGCCGCGTGAGCGCATCTGGCATGCGCAGACGCCGCAGATGTTCCGGTACACGGTCCTGCGCGACGCGCTGTCGCGCCCCGGTTTCGAGCACGTCACCGACGAAGCGCAGGCGGTCGAAGCGATCGGCCTGCATCCACGCCTCGTGGTGGGCAGCCGCGCCAACGTCAAGGTCACCTACCCCGACGACCTCCTGCTTGCCGCGGCGATCATGGCGCAGCAGGCGCTGTAATGGGTATGTAATGGGGTACGTCCCCATTTCCTGTAATGGGGTACGTCCCCATTTCCCGTCCCCATTTCCGCGCTGTAATGGGGTACGTCCCTATTTCCAGGCGCCGACGGTGTACGTGCGCTCGCTGTCGGCGAGGTACGCCGGCTGCGCGAGCGCAGGTGCGGCGTCGAGCCCCTGCAGCAGAATGCGCAGGACGTCCAGCGCGCCCGGGGGGGCGCCCGCATCCGTCCCGGCAACGCGCCCTTCGACGACACGCAGGTAAATCCGGCCGCTCCGCTGCGCGGCGAAGTTGACCTCGCGGAATTCCGCGACGCAGCGCGCGAGAAAGGCGCAGTTGCGCGCCGGCGCGAGCGCCGCGGCATCGGGATAGAGCTCGTCCGGCGCGCGCGCGTCGACGTCGACCTTGCGATACCGCTCGGCGTCCAGCAAACACTCCACGTCGAGCACGTTCAACGTCTCGTTCCACCCGAACGCCGCCGTGCGCGGCGGCTCGCCGCGGGCGACGCTGTTGTCGAGCACTTCGAAGTGCACACGCTTGTCGCTGCGGCGGATCCACGTGAAGAAGAGCTCCGGCATGCCGGCGTACGCCTCCACCGCGTGCGCGAGCGTGTCGTCGACCGCCTTGTACCGGCCCACGTCGAGACCGCGGTTCCACGCGCGCTCGACCAGCGCCGCCGGCGGTGTGACCAGGAAGAACATGTAGACGATCTGCCCGAAGCGGGTGAGCAGGTTGCTGCCGGCCTCGTCGGAGTCGGGCGCGAAGCTGTCGAAGCGGAAGCGGTCGATCAGCAGGTGCGACAGCGCGCCGCGCCGCGCCTTCTCGGCGATGTAGCGGTCGAGCTTGTGGTCGACGATGGCGAGCTCGTCGCCGGTGAATGCGCCGGCATACTTGTAGTGAGGGCCGAGGCTGGCGTAGTCGAGGAGTTGCTTGCGCCAGATGTCGGGACTGATCAGCGCGAACTCACCCCAATCGACGCCAATGCGCCGCGCGAGCTGCTTTTGCAGCGGACGCATGGTGCTCTTGCCGGCGGCCGACGGTCCCTTGGTGTTCATGACCACCGGATGGTCCTGCCGCGCGAGCAGGCGAAAGCCTTCGCGCCGCGCGGCTTGCGCGATCCAGGGCTCGATCGCCTCGCCGATGACGGCGCTGCCATGCTCGTTGGCGGCCAGGTCGACCGCCGCCCGCGCCACCAGCGAACGGTCGCCCCATAACCGCCCGTGTCTGACAAGGAGCGCCGAAACGACGTGCGCGAGCGCGCGCAAAGCCGCGCGTTCGGCGGGTGGCGCGCTGCCCACCCGCGCTTCCCACTCGAGCGCGAGCGCTGCTTCGGCGCCCGGCGGCGGCGCAGCGGCCGCGGGCGGCCCGCGCCTACCCCGCAGGCGCGCGAGCCAGCCCGTGTGCGGCGGCGGCGCGGCGACCGGATCGAGGCGCGCGAGCTCGCGCCCGACGATGCGCTCCAGCGCCGCGCGCGCCTCGTCGTAGGCGTGCACGAGCTCTGCCATTCGCGGCAGCACGTCGCGGTCGAGGATCGTTTGCGTGATGCCGCGGAAGTTGATCCCGAGATCCTCGATGCGAGTCCCGTCGTCGACCGAGAGGTTGGCCGTCACCCGCACCAGGAGCTCGTGCAGCGCGAGTCGCTCGGGGCGCAAGGGGACGAGGTCGCGCAGCGGCAAGCCGGTGAGGTCGGCGAGCTCGGCCAGGTCGCGCAGCGCCGCCCGTGCATGCTCCGGGCGATAGAGCGTGGCGAGCGGCAGGAGCGAGGCCGGGATCTGCGACTCGATGCCGGGATTCCAGGGGCCGTGCCGATCCACTCCGCTCGCTCCGCTACACGAACCTCGCAATCGCGGGCAGACCCAGCGCCGCCGCGCCGGCAAGCCAGATCCACATCGAGGTCGGCGCATCCGGACTCCTCTCGATCAGGCGCTCGTACAGCGCGGCGGGTACGCCGCTGAGCAGCAGCGTGGCCGAGGCGAGCAGGATGGAGCTCCAGAACAGCACCCATTCGATCGTGCGTGGAAACAGCTCCGGCATGAGCACCGCCGTGACCGGTATGGCGATGGTGAGGAACGGGGAGAAGATTCCGTTCACGATGCACACGCCGAGCGTGAGCAGCATCAGGGTCTGGCGGTCCAGCACGGGCGGGTCACTGCGCCATGCGCGGGGTCAGCCCGGCCGCGTACAGCGTCATGAAGAAGGCGACGCGCGCCATGGCCACCCAGAACGCCGCGACCGGCGCCAGCGCGAGTGAAGGCACCATCGCGGGGGTGATGAAGGCCACCGGCCGCATGAGCCAATCGGTGAGCCGCCGGAACCATCGGTAGATGTAGTTCGGCGAATCCGGCGGCAGGAAGATCGAGAACATGAATCGGCCGATCAGCGTCCAGAACAGCGCGGCGAGCGCGTAGTTGGGAAAGTGGAAGTACCAGTACGACCACCACATGTGCTGACCCGTCATGGCGCATACGCTACCATGCCGGGCGAGCCGCTCCAATGGACAGCCCCCGCCCGCTCATGCGCCACTGGCGCCGCCTGCGCCAGCGCCTGCGGCCGGAGCCGATCGCGACCGCCGGCGCATTCAAGGCCTTTGTCGAGGAGCGCGCCTGGCTCATCGCGCAGAAGTGCGCGATCGACTATTGCCGGGGCAAGACCGGGCTCGCGAGCTACGCGCTGTTCACCGAAAAGCCCTTCCTCGACGCGCTCGACGTCTGCCGATGGGAGACGTTCGCGGCGGTGCTGGGGGACCTCTTGATCATCGCCGAAGGGCACCTGCGCGTGCATGCACCCGCGGACCAGCGCTTACAGCTGCGCGGCGCGCTCGCTTCGACGTACTCGTCGATGCTGGCCGCGACGCCCGCGCCTTCGCACCGCAAGAACGGCTGGGGCGAGGCAATGGACGAATTCGCCGCGCGCCTGGAAGCGGCAGGCACAGGCGAGCCGAGGCGCGCGCTCGATGTCGCCGATCACTCCGCCAAGCGCCTGTTCGACACGCTGCCGATACATCTCAACATGCGCAGGCTCGACGAGGAAGTGGTCTATGGCGCAGTGCGCTTCCGGATGGTTGCGGTGAGCCAGGAGATGCAGCGGCGGTTGCGGGGTCTCGAGCTGGCCGCCCGGCTACTTGCCGGCTAAACACAGCGTCTTAAATAATGCAGCATAACCGGCGAAGTATGGCGTTTGGTTGCCGCCAGCGATCGAAGCATGCGTTGACCGCTTGGAGGACCTCGGCGAGCGTAGCGAAGTAGCGGTTGTG
>JADLEZ010000256.1 GCA_020845855.1 Burkholderiales bacterium | reverse complement strand
TCGACGCCGGGCAGGTGGCCAACTTCTTCACGCCGGAGAATGCAGTCGACGCGTTCGCGTTCCTCGCGGCGTATCGCCGCAACCAGGAGTGGCTGCTCGAAGTGCCGTCGTCGCATCCCGATCCCGATCCGCCCGAGCTCGCCGTGGCGGACAGCGTGCGGCAACAGGCGCTCGCGGAAGGCATCCAAACGCTGCCGCCGGCCGAGACGCAGCGCCTCCTCGCCGCGTTCGGGATCGCGACGTCGCCGGTGCACGCCGTGACGACGTTCGCGCAGGCGCAAGCCGCGGCGCGCGCAGTGGGTTACCCGGTCACGCTTACGCTCGAAGGCGCGGTGCCGGTAGGCGTGCGCGAAGGCATCGCGCACGGACGCGCGCTCGCCCGCGCGTGGCGCGCGCTGGCGTCCGGATCGACGCCCGACGCGAAGCTCGTGCTGCAGCGTTCGCCGCCGGCCGGGCTTGCGGGAGCGTGCGCGATCGTCCTCGCGAGCGATCCCGTGTTCGGCCCGGTGATCGCGGCGGGCGCGAGCGTGCGCGGGGTCGCCGCGCCACGTGCGCGCAAGGTCATGCTGCCGCCGCTCAACCGCAGGCTCGCCACGGATCTTTTGAGCGGCGCCGGCATCGCGCGCAACGAGGGCCTGACCCGCCTCGTGCTGCAGGTGTCGGCGCTGGCCTGCGCGCTGCCGTGGGTGCGCGGCGTCGCGCTCGACCCGGTCGTCGTTGCCGGCGATCGCGTGGAGATCGCGGCGGCGCGCGTGATCGCCCAACCGAAGCGCAAGCCTGCGTCCGGTTACGGCCACATGGCGATTCATCCCTACCCGGTGGAACTCGAGGGCAGCATCACGCTGCGCGACGGCACGACGCTCGCGATCCGGCCGATCCGTCCCGAGGACGCGGAGATCGAGCGGCGGTTTGTCGCGAGCCTGTCCGACGAGACGCGCTACTTCCGCTTTTTCTATCGCCTGCACGAGCTGACCCCGGCCATGCTCGGGCGCTTCACGCAGGTCGACTACGATCGCGAGTTGGCGCTCCTCGCGCTGGCGCTCGACGCAACCGCGCCCGGCGGCCTTTCGATCGTGGCGATCGCGCGCTACATCGCGAACCTCGACCATGAAACGGCGGAGTTTGCCGTCGTGGCGGCCGATGCGTGGCACGGCCGCGGCGTGGCGACCGAGCTCATGAAGGCGCTCATCACTTGCGCGAAGCAGAAGGGACTCAAGCGCCTGGCCGGCACCATCCTGCGCGCGAACACGAATATGATTCGCTTCTCGCAGGCGCTGGGCTTCACCATCCGCGAGGATGCCGGCGACCCGGAGCAGGTGACGGCGGAGATGGTTCTCAATGCATAGAATACGGGCTTTCACGCGAGGAGGAGTCGCATGAAATCGAGATGGGACGTCCAAGCGTGCAGGTGATCGCCACCGACCTGCAGTTTCCCGAGGGCCCGGCGTGGGTCGGCGACGGCAGCGTCCTGGTCGTGGAGATCCGCCGCAAGACGCTCACCCGCGTGTGGCCCGACGGGCGCAAGACGCACCTCGACCTGGGCGGCGGTCCCAACGGTGCGGCGATCGGCCCCGACGGCTATTGCTACGTCGCCAACAACGGCGGCTTCACGTTCCTGCGGCGTGCCGACGGCGCGTACGTGACCGGCGGCACGCCCGCGGATTACGAGACGGGCCGCATCGAGCGCGTCGACCTTGCGACCGGCAAGGTGGAGCGGCTGTACGACAAGGTCGACGGGCGCAATCTGCGCGGCCCCAATGACCTCGTGATGGACACGCACGGCGGGTTCTATTTCACCAACCCGGGCAAGAACCGGGAGCGCGACCGCGACCACGGCAGCGTCTGCTACGCCAAGCGCGACGGCTCGTTCATCAAGGAGCTGGTATTCCCGATCAGCCGGCCGAACGGCATCGGCCTCGCGCCGGATGGCAGGACGCTGTACGTGGCCGAGACCGAGACCGGGCGACTATGGGCGTGGGACTTGGCCGGGCCGGGTGAGCTCGCCAACCCGATCGCGGCCTCGTCCGAGTCGCCGCACGGCAGCCGGTTGCTGTTCGCGCCGTCGCGCTACCAGCGCTTCGATTCGCTGGCGGTGGAGGCGAGCGGCCGGGTCTGCGTTGCCACGCTCGAACGCGGCTGCGTCACGGTGGTCGATCCGGCGACGGGCGAGTTCGAGTTCGTGGACGTGCCGGGCGACACGCACGTCACGAACCTCTGCTTCGGCGGTGAGGACATGCGCACGGCGTACGTGACCCAGTCGTATGCGGGGCGCCTGGTGGCGATGCCGTGGCTGCGGGCGGGGTTGCGGCTCAACGACGGGCGGCCGTAGCTGTTCGCGGTCCCGTAGCTAGCGCCGCCTCGCCGAGCGGTCGCCATGTCCGACCTCACCCCAGGCGCCTGGCTCGGCATCGCGCTCTTCGCGGCCTACGCGATCTGGCTGTGGGCGTTCTTCACGCATTTGCGGCCTCGGCTCGCGCGCGCTCTCGGGCGGCGCTTGAACGTGCGCGTGCGCGAGTCGCACGACGTCGTCGACGCCGGCACCTGGGATACCGACGACGAAGCGCCGATTCGCAAAACGGTCGCGGTGCTTGCCGTCGACCTTGCCGTGCTGCTGCTCGGCACCGTCGGCGTGGCGACCCTCGTGTTCGTGCCCGCGTTCATCGTGGCCGAGAGCGGCGTTCTGCTCGCGCTCGAAGGCCGCATGACGGGCCGCCAGGTCACGCTGCGCGCCGCCGGGCCGGCGACCATGCAGGGCGGGAAGGCATCGCTCGTGGTCGAGGTGGCCAACGAAGGGCGTGGCGCGCTCGCGCAATGCCGCGCGACGGTGGAGGGCTACTCCGCGCGCAACGGCTATCTCACTGGCGCGTCGCCGTGGTTCGATCTCGGCGCCGCTTCGCGCCGTAGCGTCACGCTCGTGCTCGACGCCCGCCGCCCGCCGGCAGGCGAGCATACGATCCGGGTGAAGGTCGAGTGCGCCAACGAGCGGTTGGCGGTCGGGGATGCGTTGGTGGTCGTGCGCTACTAGACAGACTAGAGCGAGGTTCCTCGCTGCGCTCGGAATGACACGCTCAACGAACTGCCAGCCTGCGCCGCATGATCCACACGGTCGCGTTGTCGCCGCTGCTCGTCGTACAATCGAAGCCTTTCTCGTCAGGCAAAGGCAGGCCATGCCGATATACGAATACGCGTGTCGCGACTGCGGCCAAGAGTTCGAGACCCTCGTGCGCGGCGGCGCCGCCCCGCAGTGCCCGGGATGCCACTCGACCGAGCTTGCGAAGAAGCTCTCGGTGTTCGCGACCGCCCATGCCGGCCCGGACGCGGCAGCCGCAGCCGGGCCTTGCGGGGCGTGCGGCCATCCGGACGGGCCCGGGTCCTGCGCGCTGAACTGACTCGACAGGCGGGGTTGGGCGGGGAGCCCGCGGCGATGCCAACGGACGCGAACCGTGTCATCCCGAGCAGCGCGAGGGATCTGCTGTTGAGCGACATCAAGCGCTTGCCGAGAAGCGAGATTCCTCGCTGCGCTCGGAATGACACAATTTTCAGCGGCGGCTAGTCTAAGTCTAGGTCCGCAGGCGCCCGCTATTCGCTCCCGCTGTGCACGGGCAGCGTGATGCGTGACCTCGGCGTTGTCGGTCGCCCTCGGTCGCGCGCTGCGCGCCTGGTCTTCGGCCCGCTCGCTCAGGCGACCTTCGGGCCTTCGCGGGCTGCGCCCGCGCGCGAGACTTACTCGCTCCCTCCACGTGCGGCCGGAGCAAGGCGGCGGTCGGCGTTGTCGGTCGCCGCGAACTCGGTTGGCGACGCGGCCTTCGGCCCTTGCTCGCTAACTAACGCTCGCCGCCAACCTCATTCGCCCTCGATGAACGATCGC
>JADLEZ010000255.1 GCA_020845855.1 Burkholderiales bacterium | reverse complement strand
GCCGCTACGGCTATCCGCAATCCTTCGCGGCCGGCGTGATCGCCGCCGGCGGCACGCTCGGCGCGATGTTGCCTCCGTCCACCGTGCTCGCCGTCTACGGCATCATCACCGAGCAGGACATCGGCAAATTGTTCATCGCCGGCATCGTCCCCGGCCTGCTGGCGATCGCGATGTATATCGGCACGATCGCCGCCATCGGCGCGCTGCGGCCGGATTTCCTGCCGCGCGGAGAGCCGCATTCCTGGCGCGAGCGGGCCGCCGGCCTGCGCGACATCTGGGCGATGCTGCTGCTGTTCGTCTTCGTCATCGGCGGCCTCTACGGCGGCCTGTTCACGCCGACCGAGGCGGGCGGCATGGGGGCCGGCGGGGCGTTTCTCGTCGGCGTGCTGCGCGGCCGTCTGAGCCGCCCCGAGATCCGCCGGTCGCTCCTTCAGGCGACGCGGACGGCGGCGGCGGTCTTCACGGTGCTGATCGGCGCGCTGCTCTTTGGTTATTTCCTCACCATCACGCAGACCCCGCAAAAGGTGACCGAGTTCCTCACCGGCCTCGGGCTCGGCCGCTACGGCGTGCTCGCGCTCATCATGCTGATGTACCTGCTGCTCGGCTGCCTGATGGACGCGATGGCGATGATCATCCTGACGGTGCCGATCATCTTCCCGGTCATCAAGGCGCTCGGCTTCGACCCGATCTGGTTCGGCGTCATCATCGTCATGACGGTCGAGCTCGGCCTCATTCACCCGCCCGTCGGCATGAACGTCTTCGTCATCAAGAGCGTCATCCCCGAGGTGAGCTTTTCGACCATCTTCAAGGGCGTCCTCCCCTTCATCGTCACCGACCTGATCCGCCTGGTCATTCTCATCGCCTTCCCGATTCTGGCGCTTTGGCTGCCCTCGCAGATGTGATATTGGTTGGTACACCAACGATTGAGGCGCCCATCATGGAACGTTCGTTCGCCAAGGAAGTGCAGGCGTTGCGGCTCGGCGCGGGCGAAGTCTTCCGCGGCGAAGGCATTCTCGCGGTCACCAAGGCGCTGCTGCAGTCCGGCGTCAGCTATGTCGGCGGCTACCAGGGCGCGCCGGTGTCGCACCTGCTCGACGTCATGGTCGAAGCCAAGGACCTGCTCGCCGAGCTCGGCGTGCACGTCGAGACGTGCACCAACGAGGCCTCCGCGGCGGCGATGCTCGGCGCCTCGGTGAACTATCCGCTGCGCGGGGCCGTCACCTGGAAGTCGATCGTCGGCACCAACGTCGCCGCCGACGCGCTGTCGAACCTCGCCTCGCCGGGCGTGACCGGCGGCGCGCTGATCGTGGTGGGCGAGGACTACGGCGAAGGCGCCTCCGTGATCCAGGAGCGCACCTACGCGTACGCGCTCAAGTCGTCGCTGCTGCTCATCGACCCGCGGCCGGACCTCGCGCACATGGTCGACATGGTCGGGCACGCGTTCGCGCTGTCGGAGGCGTCGAGCATGCCGGCGGTGCTGATGCTGCGCATCCGCGCGTGCCACGTGCGCGGGCGCTTCGCCTGCCGCGACAATGTGGCGCCGCCGATTTCGACGCGGGAGGCGATGGAAGGTCCGGCGAGCTTCGATTACACAAAGCTTGCGCATCCGCCGGTCACGTTCGGGCACGAGAAGAAGAAGAGCGGCGAGCGCATTCCCGCGGCGCGGCGCTACATCGCGCAGCATCGCCTGAACGAGCGCTTGGGCGGCACGCGTGGCGACGTAGGCCTTGTCGTCCAGGGCGGGCTTTACAACTCGCTGGTGCGCGCGCTGCAGCAGCTCGGACTCGCCGACGACATGGGTGAGCCCGCGCTTGCGGTGCTGGTCCTCAACGTCACCTACCCGCTGGTGCCCGACGAGATCGCGGACTTCTGCCGCGACAAGCGCGCGGTGCTGGTGCTGGAGGAGGGCCAGCCGGAGTTCATCGAGCAGGAGATTCTCGCCACCCTGCGCCGCGCGAACCTCGCGACACCGGTCGCGGGCAAGGACCTGCTGCCGATGGCCGGCGAGTACACGGTGGAAGCGATCGCGCGCGGCCTCTCGGCGTTCCTGGCGCGGCACGCGCCGGGAATCGCATCGGAGGAAGGCGACGCGTGGCTCGCGGCGACCGCGGCGCGGCGCGAGGAGGTCGCGAAGGATCTCGGCCGGGCGCTGCCCGCGCGCCCGCCGCAGTTTTGCGTGGGCTGCCCCGAGCGGCCGGTATTCGCCGCGCTCAAGCTCGTGCAGCAGGACATCGGCCCGGTGCACGTCGCGGCCGACATCGGCTGCCATGCGTTCGCGACCTTCGAGCCGTTCTCGCAGGGTCACTCGATCCTGGGCTACGGCATGAGCCTCGCGAGCCGCGCGGGCGTGTCGCCGATGATGCGGCGGCGCGCGCTGGCGGTGATGGGCGACGGCGGGTTCTGGCACAACGGACTCATCACCGGCGTGCAGTCCGCGCTGTTCAACCGCGACGACGCCGTGCTCATGATCCTCAAGAACGGCTACACGTCGGCCACCGGCACGCAGGAGATCATTTCCACCCCTGCGGACGACGTGAAGTCGCACGCGGCCGACCAGGCGCAGTCGCGCGTGCACGACAACCAGGTGATCGAGGCCACGCTGCGCGGGCTGGGTGTGCAATGGCTGCGCGTGGTCGACAGCTACGACGTGACCAAGATGCGCGCGACGGTGGACGAGGCGCTTACCACCGACTTCGCCGGCCTCAAGGTCATCGTCGCCGAGGGCGAGTGCCAGCTCGAGCGGCAGCGGCGGGTCAAGCCGTGGCGCGCGCGATTGCTCTCCGAGCGCAAGCGCGTGGTGCGCGTGAAGTACGGCGTGGACGAGGACACCTGCTCCGGCGATCATTCCTGCATCCGCCTGTCGGGCTGCCCGACGCTGTCGGTCAAGCCCGCGTCCGATCCGCTGCGCGTGGACCCGGTCGCCACCGTGCTCGACGGCTGCGTGGGCTGCGGCCTGTGCGGCTCCAACGCGCACGCGGCGTCGCTGTGTCCCTCGTTCTACCGCGGCGAAGTGATCCAGAACCCGAACTGGCGCGACCGGATGCTGAGCCGCGTGCGCCGCGCGGTGATCGGAGTGTTCCAGTGAAACCTATTTGCATTCTGGTGGGCGCGTTGGGCGGCGAGGGCGGCGGCGTACTCGCGCAGTGGCTGATCGAGGCGGCGACGGAGGCCGGCTACGCGACGCAAGGCACGTCGATCCCGGGGGTGGCGCAGCGCACGGGTGCAACCACGTACTACGTCGAAATCTTCCCGGTGCCGGTCGCAAAGCTCGGCGGGCGCGCGCCGGTGCTGTCGCTGTATCCCGTGCCGGGTGCGGTCGACCTCGTGGTGGCCTCGGAGCTCCTGGAGACCGGGCGCATCGTCGCGGCGGGGATGGCGAGCAGGGAGCGCACGACCGTCGTCACGTCCACCAGCCGCACGCTCACCACCGCCGAGAAGATGGTGATGGGCGACGGCCGCTTCGATTCGCAACGACTCCTGGAGGTCGCGCGCAAGCACAGCCGCGCGCTGGCGGCGTTCGACATGAACGCCGCGGCGGCTCGCGCCAATACAGTGGTCAGCGCAGTGATGTTCGGGGCGGTGGCGGCAAGCGGCGTGCTGCCGTTCGGGCGCGACGTGTGCGAGCGCATCGTGCGCGCAAGCGGACGCGGCGCGGACGCGAGCCTCGCGGGCTTCGCGGCCGGATTCGAGGGATCGCAGGACGTCGTGCAGGCAGCGGCGCCGGCAGCGCCGGCGCGCGACGCGTTCTCCGAGTTTCCGCCGTCCGTGCGCGAGATCGTGGCGCTCGGGCATGCGCGCACGGTCGAGTTCCAGGATGCGGCGTACGGCGAGCTGTACCTTACGCGCGTGCGCCGCGTGCTCGCGGCCGAGGGTGCGGCGCACGACGGGGCGCTCACCCGCGAGGCGGCACGCTTCCTCGCGTTGTGGATGTGCTTCGACGACGTCGTGCGTGTCGCCGACCTCAAGACGCGCGCGAGCCGCATCCAGCGCGTGCGCCGCGAAGTGGGCGCGGCGGACGAGGACGTGGTGCGCATCGTCGATCACATGAAGCCCGGCGTGCCCGAGTTCGCCGGCTTGCTGCCTTCCGCCCTCGCGACGCGGCTCGTGCGCTGGGACCGGTCGCGGCAGGCGCGCGGCAAGGCGCCGCTCGCGTTCGCGCTCAAGCTGCGCACCGACGCGATCGGTGGGTTCCTCCTCCTGCGCATGCTCGCGGCCTGCCGGGGATGGCGCCGGCGCGGCGGGCGCTTCGCGCAGGAGCAGGCGTTGATCGAGTCGTGGCTCGCGGCGGTGATCGCGGCGGCGCAGAACGACTGGAACGTGGGGAACGAGCTCGCGCTGTGCGGCAGGCTCGTCAAGGGCTACGGCGCCACCAACGAGCGCGGCAAGCACAATCTCGCGCACATCCTGCGCGAGCTCGCGCCCGGCGGCCGGTTCGCGAACCCGGCCGCGCACGCCGCGGCGATCCGCGAGGCGCGGGTGGCGGCGCTGGCGGACGAGGGCGGCAAGGCGCTCGACCAGGCGCTCGTCGCGCACGGGCTGCCCGCGCGACCGGTGGTGGCACAGCCGGTGCGGTGGGTGCGCAAGAGCGCTGCCACCCGCACGGGGACCGATGCATGAGCGCGAAGGGCCGCACCCGAGCGCGAATTGCGCCCCCTCCGGGGGCAGCGAGCAAGGCTGCTCTGCGAGCGTGGGGGTCGATATGAGCCGGCATCACGTTTCGCACTTCACGGTGGAGTTCGGCGACTGCGATCCCGCGCAGATCGTCTTCTACCCCAACTTCTTCCGCTGGATGGACGGGTCGTCGCTGCGCTTCTTCCGCGCGGCGGGTGTCCTGCCCTGGCGCGAATACGAGGCGCAATGCGGGATCGTCGGCACGCCGCTGGTGGACGTGTCGGCGCGCTTCCTGCTCCCGGCGAGCTACGGCGACACCCTCGAGGTCGACACGCAGATCGTGGAGTGGCGGCGCAAGAGTTTCGTGATGACGCACACCATCCGGCGTGGCGCCGACGTGTTGGTGGAAGGGCGCGAGATACGCGTGTTCGCACGCCGGCACCCGGACGACCCGACGCGGATCCAGGCGGTCCCGCCGCCGGAAAGCGTGAGGAAGTGGTGCGATTCGTACGAGGAAATCCTGGCGGCGCCTATTGCGGCGCGCACATGATGACTTGCGCCGGCCCGTAACCCTCGGCGATCCAACCCAGCGCCTGCATCTGCTGGCGGATGACCGTGCTCGTGGTGTAGCGATGGTTGGTGTCGGCGCGGTCGTTCCAGACGCGATACACGGCGAGCGTGCCGGCCGGGCACGCGCCGGTGGTCGTGTCGGGCAGGCCGATGAAAAGCGCAGACGGCGTTTCGTACGTGAAGCCGGGATAGCTCGCGGCGACCTGCGCACACTCGGCCGGGGACGCCGAGTAGAAGTGCGAGTCGCCGAACGCGGGCGGAAGATAAAAGCGGCAGACCGGGCTCGTGGCGGCAGCCGGTCCGGCGAACGCCTTGAACGTGAGCCCGGTGCGGACCCAGCCCGCGTGCACGCCGCTGTCGAGGTCCGCGATCTCCTGTGCTGCCGCCGACATGAAGTAGTGGTCG
Organism: Burkholderiales bacterium; assembly: GCA_020845855.1. Classification (GTDB taxonomy): domain Bacteria; phylum Pseudomonadota; class Gammaproteobacteria; order Burkholderiales; family Casimicrobiaceae; genus VBCG01. The sequence goes on along the minus strand of JADLEZ010000255.1, from coordinate 417 downwards.
CGCGCGATGGCGTAGAACTCGACCACGGTTACGGTCGCCGAGGCGGCGACGAAGGTGCCGAGGTACGCGGCGATGTCGGCCATGTCGGCGGCCGACAGCGTGGTGGTGATCCAGCCCATCTGCGACGGGTCGACCGCCGCCGCAGCAGCGATCTTCAGGGGATCGTTCGCGGCGCGCCTGATGTGGTTGAACGGCTCGACCGCGGTGCTCGGGTCGACCGTATGGCAGACCTGGCAATAGGTCTTGTACAGCGCCTTGCCGTGGGTGGTGTCCTGCGCGAGGGCAGGAGCTGCGAAGAGCACAAGAGCAACGAGAAGACCGGCGGCACCCCTCACCCCGACCCTCTCCCCGCGGCGACCTCCGGAACCGGCGAGGCAACGCGGGACGCTAGTGTTGTCGGTCGCCCTCGGTCGCTCG
>JADLEZ010000254.1 GCA_020845855.1 Burkholderiales bacterium | reverse complement strand
TGGTCGCTGGCCAAGCGCAAGGCCGCGCGGCAGTTGATGCTGCCCGAGAATCAGGGCCTGCCCGGCGACGACGAGATCACCGCGGCGCTTTCCGATCACCACGCTCTGTTCGGCCGCGACACCCACGCGCCGCAGCTTCTGCGCCAGCGCGAGCAGGCGCTGCGCTGGATGCTGCGGCTCGCGGAGTTCGCACCGGTTCTGTCCGGCGGCGTCGCGGCGGGCTGGGCGACCGCGCACAGCCCGGTGCGCCTCGAGCTCGTCGCCGCCGACGCCAAGGCGGTGGAGATGGTGCTCCTCAACGCCGGCGTGGCCTATCGCTCGACGGGCAACGACCGCGACGGCGCCTCCGAGCTCGTGGTCGACGATGGCGAAGCGCCGGTGCGCCTGTCCATCCGCACGCCGGAGCAGGCGCGGCAGCGTTCGCGCAAGGACGGCGACGTGCGCCTCACCACGTCCGAACTTCGGTCACTTCTTACTTGAGCCAGCGCGCGGCGTCGAGTGCGAAGTAGGTGAGGATGGCGTCCGCTCCCGCGCGCTTGCACCCGAGCAGCGCTTCCAGCACGCATGCGCGCTCCTCGAGCCATCCCGCCTGCGCAGCCGCCTTGAGCATCGCGTACTCGCCCGACACCTGGTACACCGCGGTCGGCATGCCGAAGGCGTCCTTCACGCGGCGCACGATGTCGAGGTACGGCAGCCCCGGCTTCACCATCACCATGTCCGCACCCTCGCGCACGTCGAGGTAGACCTCCCACAGCGCCTCGTCGCTGTTGGCCGGGTCCATCTGGTAGGTGTACTTGTCGCCACCCGCGAGGTTCGCCGCGGAGCCCACCGCGTCACGGAAGGGCCCGTAGAACGAGGAGGCGTACTTCGCGGAGTACGCGAGGATGCGCGTGAGCTCGCACCCCGCGCCGTCGAGCGCCTCGCGCACCGCGCCGATGCGCCCGTCCATCATGTCCGAGGGCGCGACCATGTCCACGCCGGCCTCGGCGTGGCAGAGCGCCTGCTTGACGAGCGCGGCGACCGTAAGCTCGTTCTGGACGTAACCCCCGTCGTCGATGATCCCGTCCTGCCCGTGCGTGGTGTAGGGGTCGAGCGCCACGTCGGTGATCACCCCGAGCGCGGGAAAGCGCTCCTTGAGCGCGCGCACCGTGCGCGGCACCAGGCCCTCGGGATGCCACGCAGCGGCGGCATCGAGCGATTTCTGGCCCTGCGCCACCACCGGGAACAACGCCATCGCCGGAACGCCGAGCGCCTGGCACGCCTCGGCGTCGTGGAACAGGAGGTCGACCGACTTGCGCGCCACCCCGGGCAGCGAGGCCACCGGCTCCTCGCGCTTCTTGCCGTCGAGCACGAAGGCGGGATAGATGAAGTCGTCGGCGGACAGTCGTGTCTGCCGCATCATGCGCCGCGTGAAGTCATCGCGGCGCATGCGCCGCTGGCGCTTCGCGGGAAACTTGCCGGTGAACGAAAAACCCATGCTGTCCTCCTCGATATTTGCCGGTCGCCGCAACCGCCGGAACTTTGCACAGCGGCACCGGTCAATGGTTACAGACGGTGTACGTCTCCCGCTACCCTCCCTGAGCGGGTGCCTGTCTTCGATGATTCAACGGAAGACAGGTGTTCAAGGCCCCGCGTCACTCCCCTTGACCGCGGGGCCTTTCTTTGGCTGGTCCACCGCGGGAAGCCATGACGCGATCGTGGTCTCGGCCTGCGCAACGCCCTGCCGCGTGGTCGCGGAGAAGGCCTGCACGGTGACCTTGGACACGCCGAGCGGGAACGCCTCGCGCAGCGAAGCCTCGATCCGTGCGACAGCCTCGCGCTGAGCGGCGACGCCGAGCTTGTCTGCCTTGGTCGCCAGGATGAGCACGGGCCGTCCCGACGGCAAGAATTGCGCGAGGACGGCCTGGTCGAGGTCGGTCAGGCCATGGCGAGCGTCCAGCAGCAGCACGAGCGCCACGAGGTTGTCGCGGGTGGCGACGTACTGCCAAAGAAATTCCTGCCAGCTTCGCTTGACCGCCTTGGCCACCGCGGCGTAACCATAGCCTGGCAAGTCCGCGACCAGCGCTCCCGAGCGTAAGGCGAAGAAATTGATCTGTTGCGTGCGGCCCGGCGTGCGACTCGCGAATGCGAGTCCGCCATGGTTGGCGAGGGCGTTGATCGCGCTCGACTTGCCGGCGTTGGATCGGCCCGCGAACGCGACTTCCGCGAGACCCTGCACGGGCAGTTGCGAACGCTGGGCGGCGCCCGCGAGGAAGCGCGCCCCAACCAGCGGATGCGGTGCTTGCGGGTCGGCTTTGGCCGGCCGCCGCGTCTCCGTTACAATGCCACGTTTTGTCACCGCGGCCACTTACTCTTTCCTCGCTGCACGCGAAGGCTTCCCGTGCAGCAAGGCGCGGTTACGCATCGCATACGGGAGTGAATCGAAAGATGAATCGCACGTCGTTGCTGGCCGCCCTGGCGCTCGCCGCGCTGGCCGCGGGTCCGTCGCCGGCGCTTGCGCAGCAAGCCGGCAAGCCCGACCTCGCCAAGGCCAAGGAGATCGCCACCACCCTGTGCGCGGCGTGCCATGGTGCCGACGGCAACAGTCCCACGGCCGCCAATCCCAACCTCGCCGGACAGGGCGCGGAGTATATCAGTCGCCAGTTGGAGCACTTCAAAGCGGGCATCCGCGTCAATCCCGTCATGCAGGGCATGGTCGCCACGCTCACGCCCGCGGACATGACCGCGCTCGGCATTTATTTTTCGCAGCAGAAGCCCCAGGGCGGCACCGCGCGCGACGCCAAGCTCGTCCTGCAGGGGCAGTCCCTCTATCGCGGCGGCGACACGGCCCGCGGGCTGCCCGCCTGTGCGGCTTGCCACCTGCCGACCGGCGCCGGCATTCCCAAGAACTTCCCGCGCTTGTCGAGCCAGCACGCCGATTACACCTACGCGCAGCTCAAGGCGTTCAAGAGCGGTGAGCGTGGAGCCAACGCCAAGGATACCCAGGGCAGCATCATGGCCGACGTCGCCGCGCGCATGACCGACACGCAGATGAAGGCGGTGGCGGACTACACCTCCGGGTTGCGGTAGCGTATCGCCATGGGCGCGGCGCTCGCACGCGTGCGCTACTGAACGGGCGCGAAGCGCCTTATGATCGGCGCACTTCGTTGCCGTTGCTGCGCGAAAAGCGAAGGGCCGCCCCGAGCTTTTCGCGCTGACATTTCCGGGCGCGAATTGCGCGGCGGGCCGCGAAGCGGCTGCCGACCTCGCAATTCGTGCACGTTCGCGCATGAGTGACGACGCGTATGTCTCGTCGCTGCACCTCTACCCGGTGAAAGGCTGCCGCGGCATCGACCTCGATGCCGCGGAGGTAGTGACCACCGGGCTCGCCGCCGCCGGCGTCGGCGACCGCGAGTGGATGGTCACCGGAAGCGACGGCCGCTTTCTCACGCAGCGCGAGTTGCAGCGCCTCGCCCTCGTCGAACCCGAGATCGCGGACGAGCGGCTTCGCTTGCGCGCGCCGCACATGCCGCCGCTCGAGGTGGCGTTGTCGCTGGCAAAGGATTCGCGCGCCGTCGTGGTCTGGCGCAGCGACGTGCGCGGCTTCGATGCCGGCGAATCCGCCGCACGCTGGCTCTCCGACTGGCTCGCGTGCGACGCGCGCCTCGTGCGCTTCGACCGCTCGGTCACTCGTCACTGCAACCGCGACTGGGTAGGCAGTTCCGGCGCGCACACCTTGTTCGCGGATGGCTACCCCGTCCTCGTCATCGGCCGCGCGTCGCTGTGCGATTTGAACGACCGGCTGCGCGGACGCGGTGATCCCACGCTGCCGATGAACCGTTTCCGCCCGAACATCGTGATCGACGGCCTGCCCGCGTACGACGAAGATCACCTCGACACCATCCGCATCGGCGACGTTGTCCTGCGGCTCGTGAAGCCGTGCATTCGCTGCCAGGTGACGACCACCGACCAAGCCACCGCCAAAGTGGGCGTCGAGCCGTTGCCCACGCTGGGCGAGTTCCGGATGGACGAGCGCCTCGACGGGGTCAGGTTCGGCATGAACGCGATCGTGATCGCCGGCGAGGGCGGCGCAATCGCGACCGGCGCGCCGGCGACGGTCACCTATCGGTTCTGACGCCGGCCGGAGCCGCCCGCAGGCGATCCGCGCTACGCGGCAGCCGCGCACATGACCGGATAGTACGGCCCCGAGCCGTAGCCCTCGGCCGTCCACAGCGGCGAGGCGTCCATCTGGTTGCGGATGAAGCGCTCCGCCGTGTAGCGGTGGTTCACCGTGTACGCATTGAAGTAACGATACACCGCAAGCGTGCCGCCCGGACAGGCGCCCGAGGTCGGATCGGGCAGCGCCACGTAGAACACGTTCGGACTTTCCTGGGTCCAGTCGACCGGATGCGCGGCGGTTGTTCGCGCGCATTCGGCCGGACTCGCGGAGTAGAAGTGCGAGTCGCCGTACGGGGGCGGACGGTAGAAGCGGCACACGGGGCTCGTGCCCGGCGCCGGATGGTTGTACACGAGGAAGCGCAAGCCCGTGCGCTCCCAGCCCCGCGTGCGGCCGCTGTCGAGGTTGGCGATCTCGAGCGGATTGGTGGACAGGAAGTAGTGGTCGAGGCCGCGGTTGTAGAACTCGACCACCGCGACCACTCCGTTGGGCGCGGGCGCGTTGGGTGTCAAGTACTCCCTCATCAAGGGATACGCGTACTCGAAGTGCGAGTAGTAGTCGGGCGATCTCGGCGCACTGCACTGCGACAGCCCGGCGTACAGTCCGCCGCGCACCTCGTAGTACGCGCCGGCGGGAGCCAGCGTTGCGAGCGCCCCACCGCTCGAGCCGGCCTCGGTCACGCCCTCGCTCCACACCACCTCGGTGAACAGACCGTTGACGAGATCGTCTTCGATCAGGAGGTTGCCGGTCACCGTGCCGCGGCTGTACTTGACGAGATCGCCGGCGGGATGGTGCAGCGTGACCACGCTGGTGCCGTTGGCGATCGGCTCCGCGCGCCACGCGGCGAACTTCGTCCCCGCGGGCGGCGTCTCCAGCAGGCGCAGGATCGACCAGTCGTTGTCCTGGCTGCGGCCGAGCAAGGTCGCGCCGCCGGTCAGGCGCGCGTACGCGGGCGCCGTCTTGCCGTTGCACGTGGCCGCCGCGTAGAACCAGTAGGTGTTGACGGTACGGGCGATCGCTTGCGACGGGACGCAGTGGTCCGCGGTGAGGAGGTAGGGCGCGCCCGACTGCACCGAGTCGTTGAGCAGCGTGCCGGTGCACAGGTACTGCGTGCCGCCGTCGATGAACGTCATGCGCGCGACCGACTTCGCGAGCTCCGCCGCCATGGGATTGCTCGCGGCAACGCAGGCGACGTCGACGTTGCACGCGCCGGAGGCGCCGATCCCGCTCTGGCGCGCGAGCGGCGCCGATGGGTTCAGCAGATCGGCGCCATCGATGACCGCATGCGACACGCGCGGCATGCCGAGCGTGAGCGCGCCCAGCGAAGCTGCCGCGGGTAGCGAGATCTCGATGGTGGCCACGTCGCCCGCGAGCGCGGGCGACCAGAACTGGCCGTGCTTCGCGGTTTCATCGGCGACTTGGGCGGCCGTCGCCCCGAATACATCACTCGCGCCGGAGCCCTGGAATCGCAACGACATGCCGTCCGGGGCCGAGTCCGGCAACTGCAGCGCGACGCGCAGCGCGGCGGCGCCACGCGACGCGATTTCGATGCGCGCGACGCGGCGGTCGCCGGCCGTGGTCCAGGCAAGGCCGCGCAAATCGACGCTGCGCGATGCGGCGGGCAGCCCCCGCGCGAATCCGATCGCGAGCGGCACGCCGCGACCCGCGATGCGCGCGCGCACGTTCTGCCGGGTCATGGGCTCGATCTCGGAGGCCGATGGCGCGCCGAGCGTCACGCGCCGCGCCGCCGTGACTGTCGGCGCGACCAGGGCGACGCGCGCGATCGGCACGTTGCCGCGGACGTCCGCCGGTGGGACCGCGACCACGTTTGCCGCGCCCGACGCGCCGTGAGGAATCAGCAGCGCCAAGGCAGCGATGCAAAGGCGCGTCGGCATCGAGTGGAGGCAGTCAGGGATCATGGGCGAAGCGGTTGGAACGGCACCGCCCCCCAAGGTTCACTGCGCAGGGCCCGAAGCCAGACAGGCGGCGAGGTCGTCATCCCAGGCGGGTAGGCAGAGTCCGAAGGCCGCGCGCAGCTTGTCCGTGGCCAGCACGCCGTAGGCGGGTCGCCGCGCGGGCGTGGGGTACTCGGCGGTCGTGATCGGCGTCACCCGCGGGCGCGGAGCGTTGCCGACGATGGCGCGCGCGAAGCCGTGCCACGTGGTCGAGCCGGCGGAGCTCACGTGGTACAAGCCCGCGCGCTCCCGCAGCCGGTCGAGGCCTTGCGCGACCAGCGCGGCGGTCGCGTGGGCAAGGGTACGCGACCAGTTCGGCGTGCCCACCTGGTCGGCGACGATGCGCAACTCGTCGCGCTCGGCGGCGAGCCTGCGGATGGTCGACAGGAAGTTCTTGCCGGTGAGTCCATACACCCAGCTCGTGCGCAGCACGAGCGCATGCGCGCCCGACGCCGCGATCGCCCGTTCGCCGGCAAGCTTGCTGTGTCCATACACGTTGAGCGGGCCGGTCGGTGCCTCCTCGTCGTAAGGGACCTGCGCCGACCCGTCGAAGACGTAATCGGTCGAGTAATGCACGAGCAGCGCACCGCGGCGCTTGGCTTCCTCGGCGAGCACCTGCGGCGCACGAGCGTTGATCGCGAAGGCCAACTCGCGCTCGCGCTCGGCAAGGTCGACGGCGGTGTAAGCGCCAGCGTTGACCACGAGATCGGGCTTGGCTTCGCGCATCCGCGCGACGATCGCGTCCGGTTGCGCGAGATCGAGCGTGAGGCGGTCGGTCGCCAGCACCTCCCCGTGTGCAGCCAGGAGCTCGACCAGCTCGCCGCCGACCTGGCCGCCGGCGCCGGTCACGAGGATGCGCATGTCAGTGGTGCCGGGCCGCCCCAAGCCACTGACACGCCCTCCGGGGGCAGCGAGCGAAGCGAGCGTGGGGTCGTCATCTACGGATACGTCGCCGCCCGCGCGAGCGGCGTGCCGGCGGCGTCCTTGGCCGCGAGGATGGGCGCGCCCGCCAGCGGCCACTCGATGCCGAGCGCGGGGTCGCTCCACAACACCGTGCGCTCGTGCTCGGGGTACCAGTAGTCGGTCGTCTTGTACAGGAACTCGGCGTCGTCGGACGTCACCACGAAGCCGTGCGCGAACCCCGCCGGGATCCACAGCATGCGCTTGCTCGCCGCCGACAGGGTCGCACCGGCCCAGCGTCCGAACGTGGGCGAGCTTCGGCGCAGGTCGACCGCGACGTCGAACACTTCGCCGGCGGTGACGCGCACGAGCTTGCCCTGCGCGTGCTCGATCTGGTAGTGCAGGCCGCGCAGCACGCCGCGCCGCGAGCGGGAGTGGTTGTCCTGCACGAAGTCGGCGTCGATGCCGTGCTGGGCGAACGCGCGCCGGTTCCAGCTCTCGTAGAAAAACCCGCGCTCGTCGCCGAACACGCGCGGCTCGACCATGAGCACCTCGGGCAGCGCGAGCGGCGTAATCTTCACGACACGCCGTCGCGCAGGAGGGCGAGCAGGTACTGGCCGTAGGCGCTTTTCGCGAGCGACGCGCCGAGCGCCTCGAACGCGGCGGCGTCGATGTAGCCTAAGCGCCACGCGATCTCCTCCGGGCACGCGATCTTGAGCCCTTGCCGCTTTTCGAGGGTGGCGATGAACTGCGCGGCGTCGAGCAGCGACTCGTTGGTGCCGGTGTCGAGCCACGCCATGCCGCGGCCGAGAACCTCGCAGGCGAGCGCTCCGCGCGCGAGATACGCGCGGTTGACGTCGGTGATCTCGAGCTCGCCGCGGGCGGAGGGCACCAGCGCGGCCGCGATGTCGAGCACGTCGTTGTCGTAGAAGTACAGGCCGGTGACCGCGTAGCGCGACTTCGGCGCCGCGGGCTTCTCCTCCAGCGACAGCACGCGCCCCGCCGCGTCGAACTCCGCCACGCCGTAGCGCTCGGGGTCGGCGACCGGATAGGCGAACACGGTCGCGCCGCGCTCGCGCGCGCCGGCGCGGGCGAGCGGGGCATGCAGGTCGTGGCCGTAGAAGATGTTGTCGCCGAGCACCAGCGCGCAGGCGCCGGCGCCGACGAACCCGCGGCCGATTATGAACGCCTGGGCGAGCCCTTCCGGCGCCGGCTGCACCGCGTACGTGAGGTTCAAGCCCCAGCGCTTGCCGTCGCCCAGCAGCTTCTCGAAGCGCGGCGTGTCGTCCGGCGTGGAGATGAGCAGGATGTCGCGGATGCCCGCCAGCATGAGTGTCGACAGCGGATAGTAGATCATCGGCTTGTCGTACACCGGCAGGAGTTGCTTGCTGACCACCTGCGTCACCGGGTGCAGGCGGGTGCCGGAGCCGCCGGCGAGGATGATTCCTTTACGCATACTGCAGCGAAATCCACTTCTGGTAATCCTTGCTCGAAACACTCGCGAGCCAGTCCGCGTTCCCCAGATACCATCGCACGGTCTGCCGCAAGCCCGAGGCGAAGGTCTCCGCGGGCTCCCAGCCCAGCTCGCGGCGGATCTTGCCGGCGTCGATGGCGTAGCGGCGGTCGTGTCCCGGCCGGTCCGTAACGTATGTGACGAGCGCCGCGTAGTCGGTGTCGGGGTCGGCCTCGGACAGCACCTCGCAGATCGAGCGCACGACGTCGATGTTGGCCATCTCCGCGTTGCCGCCGACGTTGTAGGTCTCGCCCGGCACGCCACCCGCGAGCACGGCGCGGATCGCGCTGCAGTGGTCGCCCACGTACAGCCAGTCGCGCACGTTGAGTCCATCGCCGTACACCGGCAGCGGCTTGCCGCCGATCGCGTTGACGATCATGAGCGGAATGAGTTTCTCCGGGAACTGGCGCGGCCCGTAGTTGTTGGAGCAGTTCGTGGTGAGCGTGGGCAGGCCGTACGTGTGCCGGTACGCGCGCACCAGATGGTCGGCGGCCGCCTTCGACGCCGAGTACGGGCTGTTCGGCGCAAACGGCGTGACCTCCGAAAATCCCGGCGCGCCGGCATCGAGGGAACCGTAGACCTCGTCCGTGGACACGTGCAGGAAGCGGAACTCGTCGCGCTCGGCCTGCGCCAGCGCCGCCCACCACGCGCGCGTGGCGTCGAGCAGGTTGAACGTGCCGACGACGTTGGTCTCGATGAACGCCGCCGGACCGTGGATGCTGCGGTCGACGTGCGTTTCCGCCGCGAAGTTGACGATCGCGCGCGGGCGATACTCGCGCAGCAGCCCGTCCACGCGGTCCCGGTCCCCGATGTCGCCGCGCACGAACACGTGCCGGTCGTCGCCCGAAAGCGAGGCCAAGTTGCCGAGGTTGCCTGCGTAGGTCAGCTTGTCGAGGTTGACCACGGGCTCGCCGGTGGCGGCGAGCCAGTCGAGGACGAAGTTGGCGCCGATGAAGCCGGCGCCGCCGGTGACGAGGATCATGAGCGGAAACGAACGCGAAAGCCGGGCATTTTACTAGACGAGACCAGAACCCACCTCGAAATCGAACAACGCACCGCACGCGCGCGCTACTAAAGCCAGCGCACGCAGTGCGCGGCGATCGGCGCGCTTCGTTGCCGGCACCGCGCGCAAGGCGTGGCGAAGCGAGCAGCGAGGCCCGAAGGGCGGCGAGCAATTGCGAGTGCAGAACTCGATCGAGGGCAACGGCGTGCGCACGACGCGCGTTGTTTGGTGCTGTTGCCGGCGGTCGCCCGACGGGCCGCCCCTAGGGCGACCGCCTAAAATCAACCTCGATGCAAAAGGCGCGACGCAGCTTCCCCGTCATCCGGGGGCGGCTCGGACGCCTTTTTGCATCGACCTGCTACACGGCGTAGTACGCCCGATACCAATCCACGAAGCGCGCGAGTCCGTCCGCCAGAGGCGTGCGCGGCGCGAATCCCGTTTCCGCGCGCAACCGGTCGATCGCGGCGTAGGTGGCGGGCATGTCGCCCGGCTGCATCGGCAGCTCCTCGCGGATCGCCTCGCGCCCGAGCAGGCGCGAAAGGATCGCGATGAACTCGTCCAGCGCCACCGCCTCGTGATTGCCGATGTTGTAGATCGCGGCCGGCGCCCCGCCACCGCTGGCGACAGGCGGCCGCGCGAGCGTGCGCGCCACGCCTTCGACAATGTCGTCGACGTACGTGAAGTCGCGCCGCATGCGTCCCGCGTTGAAGACCTTGATCGGCTCGCCGGCAAGAATCGCGCGGGTGAAGATCATCGGCGCCTGGTCGGGACGGCCCCACGGCCCGTACACCGTGAAAAAACGCAGCCCGGTGACCGGCAGCGCGAACAAGTGGCTGTAGCTGTGCGCCATGAGCTCGTCCGCGGCCTTGGTTGCAGCGTACAGGCTCAGCGGCCGGTCGACGCGCTGGTCCTCGGAAAACGGCAGCTCATGGCCGGCGCCGTACACCGACGAGCTCGACGCGTACACGAGGTGCGCCACGCGCGCGTGGCGGCAGCCTTCGAGCACGTGCCCGAACGCCGTCACGTTGTTGCGCACGTACGACTCGGGATGGGTGAGCGAATGGCGCACGCCCGGCTGCGCGGCAAGGTGCACGACGTGGGTGAAGCCGCCGTCGCGGAAGAGCCTCGCGGTGGCTTCGGCCTCCGCGAGGTCGACACGCGCGAAGGCGAACTGCGGGTTGTTCGCGAGGGTGGCGAGCCGCGCGTGCTTGAGCGCCACGTCGTAGTACGGATCGAAGCTGTCGACGCCGGTGACGCGCGCGCCCTGCGCAAGCAGCGCGCGCGCGGTGTGCATGCCGATGAAGCCGGCGGCGCCGGTGACCAGGGCGTGGTTGCTTGAATCGATCATTCTTTGTCGAGACCTCGCAGCTTGACGTACTTGAGGAAACTCGCGAACGCGCCGATGGCGACGTGCGCGAAGCCGGCGGCGCCGTCGAGAAAGCCGGCTTTCACGACGTAGAAGCGGAAGAAGCGCGCCAGTGGCGAGCTCGCGAGACGCCAGCCGCTCGCGGTCTCGCCCGCCGCGTGCATCGCCTCCGCCTGCAGCGTGGTATAGACGTTCTGCTTGGCGATGTACCCCTCGATCGACTCCGCCGAGAAATGCAGCAGGTCACCGCGCAGGCGCTCGACCGGTCCGTCCGCGACCACCTTCTCGTGCACCGGCGCTTCCGACCAGCGCGCGCGGCGGCGGTCGAACAGGCGCACGTTCCAATCCGGATAGCCTTCGCCGTGCGCGAGCCAGCGACCAAGGAAGCGATTGCGGCGCGCGATGGCGAAGCCGGCCACCCCCGGCGCGCGCGCGAACGCGCCGCGGATCGCCGCCGCGAGCTCCGGCGACACCCGTTCGTCGGCGTCGAGGCACAGCACCCAATCGTGGCGCGCCTGCGCCACCGCGAAGTTCTTCTGCGGACCGTAGCCTGTCCACGCGTGCGCGACGACGCGGGCGCCGGCGCGCTGCGCAACACCTACGGTATCATCGCGGCTGCCCGAATCGACCACGACCGCCTCCGCCGCGAACGGCGCGGACGCGAGGCACTCCTCGAGCTCGCGGGCGGCGTCGCGGGTGATGACAACAAGCGACAAGGGGAGCTTCTCTTCCATGCTCGGGTGCGCGGAATTCTACCGGCTTAGTCGAACACCGCTGCGGCGGGCCGCTCGGTGAGGGTCCTGATCGTGCGCCCCTCCTCGCTGGGGGACATCGTGCACGCCCTGCCGCTCGTCGGCGACGTCCTGGCGCACGCGCCGGGCGCGGCGATCGACTGGGTGGCGGAGGAAGCGTTCGTGCCGCTGGTCGCGCTCGACCGCCGCGTGCGACGCGTCATCCCGGTCGCCTTCCGCCGCTGGCGCGATGCGCCCTTCGCCTCCGCGACACGCCGCGCCTTCAGCGAGTTCCGGCACGAGTTGCGGCGCGAGCGCTACGACGTCGTCCTCGACCTGCAGGAGCAGGTGAAGGGCGCGCTGATCGCGCGCATGGCGAGCGGAGTGCGTCACGGGTTGGACCGCCGAAGCATTCGCGAGCCGATCGCCACGCTGTTCGACGACGTGCATCATCGCATCGACCGCAACCTGCACTTTCTCGACAAGGCGCGCTCGCTTGCGGCGGCCGCGCTCGGCTATGCCGTCGAGGGGCCGCCACGGTGGCAGTTGACGCCGCCCGCGAGCGCGAGCGCGATGCCGCCGGGGCCGTACGCGCTCGCGCTGCACGCCACGAGCCGCCGCGACAAGCTGTGGCCGGAGGACCGCTGGCGGGCGCTGCTCGGGCACTTCGCGCAAGCGGGAATCGCCGTGCTGCTGCCGTGGGGCAACGGCGACGAGCGCACGCGCAGCGAGCGCATCGCGCAGGGCGCGCGCAACGCCGTGGTGCCGCCCGCGCAGTCGTTGCCGGAAATGGCGGCGCTCGCTCGCCACGCCCTCGTCGTCGTCGGCGTGGACACCGGGCTCACGCATCTCGCGGCCGCGCTCGGGACACCGACGGTCGCGCTGTTCACCGCAACCGACGCCGCCCTTGCGGGAGTAGCGCGCGTCGGCGCGCACGCGCGCGACGTGGGCGGCAACGGCCGCATCCCCGCGCTCGACGACGCGATTGCCGCGGTCGCCGCAGTCACGCGCGACACGCCCCGATGCTGATGCGCACGGCGTACCGGCTCGTCTGGTGGCTCGCGCTGCCGTGGCTGCCGCTGCGCCTGTGGTGGCGCGGCCGCCGCGAGCCGGGTTACCGCACCCACGTCGGCGAGCGCTTCGGGCGCTACGCGTCGCCGCCTCCGACCGCCGGCGAGCTCGTGTGGATCCATGCTGTTTCGCTCGGCGAGACGCGGGCCGCCGCGCCGCTCGTGGCGAAGCTGCTGCGCGAGTTTCCGTCGGCGACGATCCTGCTTACCCACATGACGGCCACCGGGCGCGAGGCGGGTGCCGCATACGCCGGCGAGCGCGTGCTGCAGGCGTGGCTTCCTTACGACATACCCTTCGCGGTGCGCCGCTTCCTTGCGCACTGGAAGCCCCGGACGGGACTGCTCATGGAGACCGAGGTGTGGCCGAATCTCACCGCGCAGTGCGCGGCGGCCGGCATCGCGCTGTATCTGGTCAACGCGAGGCTGTCCGAGCGCTCGCTCGCAGGCTACCGCCGCGCGGCTTCCCTCACCCGCCCGATGTTCGCCTCGCTTGCGGGGGTCGCCGCGCAATCGGCGGCGGATGCGGCGCGCCTACGGGAAGCGGGCGCGCGCGACGTGGCGATCACCGGCAACCTCAAGTTCGACGGGGTCGCGCCGGACGCGATGCAGGTGCGCGGACGCGAGCTGCGCGCTCGATTCGGCAGGCAGCGCCCGGTGTGGCTCGCCGCCTCCACGCGCGAAGGCGAGGAAGCGCTGCTGGCCGACGCGCTCGCGCGGGCGCGCCTGCCCGAGGGCATGCTTACCGTGATCGTGCCCCGGCACCCGCAGCGCTTCGACGAAGTGGCAAGGCTCCTGGCCGACCGCGGAATCGCGTTCGCGCGCCGGAGCGCGGACGCATTCGTCGCGCCGGACATCGCGGTGGTCCTGGGCGACACGCTCGGCGAGCTGCCCGCGTACTACGCCGCGGCGGACGCCGCGTTCATCGGCGGCAGCCTCGT
>JADLEZ010000253.1 GCA_020845855.1 Burkholderiales bacterium | reverse complement strand
CGGACAGCACGGCAAGCGCATCGTGTTCATGCCCCATCCCAACGCGGTGCCGTTCATCGACGCCTTCGCGCCGCCCGCGCACGTCGAGGTGTGCACGAAGGCGGAAACGTCCTTCCTGCCTCTGCTGAGCCGATCGGTCGCCATGATCACTGACTACACTTCCGTGGCATTCGATATGGCGCTGCTGCGCCGCTGCGTGTTCTACTACCAGTTCGACCGCGAGGAATTCTACGGCGGCTCGCACAACTGGCGGGAGGGCTACTTCGACGACGATCGCGACGGCTTCGGGCCGGTCGCGACCGACGAAGCGGCGCTGGTGGCGAACATCGCGGCGTTCCTCGCCCGCGGCTCCCAGCCGGAGCCCGAGTATGTCCGCCGAATGGAGGCTACGCTGCCGGAGACCGACGGCCACTGCTGCGAACGCGTGTTTGCGGCGATCTGCGAGACAGCGCGGCCCTATCGGCACCGGATGCCCGCATGAAGGTGGCGCTCCTGTGCTCGGGGCTCGGTAACGTGCACCGCGGCCATGAAGCGTTCGCGCGGGATCTGTTCGAGCTCGTCCGCGGCAGCGTGGACATGACGCTGTTCAAGGGCGGCGGCGCACCGGCGGCGCGCGAGATCGCGGTCGCCAACATTCCGCGCGCGGATCCGTGCCTCGATCACCTTCGCCTCGCGGCGGCGCCCAAGTGGATCGACGCCATGAAGGAGCAGGAACGCATTCGCGTGGAATGCGAGACGTTCGCGTACGCGGCGCTGCGGCCGTTGCTGGAGGGCGGTTACGACATCGTGCACTGCCTCGAGCAGGAGGTATGCACGCTCCTGTATCGGCATCGCCACCTGTTCCGGCACACGCCGCGGATCGTCTTCTCCAACGGCGGCGCGATCCCTGCGCGCGACCTGCCTCCGTGCGACTTCGTGCAGGAGTACACGCCCCACAATCTCGCGTACAGCGCCCGCGACAAGGCGTTTCTCATTCCCCACGGGGTAGACTGCGAGCTGTTCCGGCCCGGCATCGCCACGGACTTCCGCGCCCGCCACCGCATCCCGCGCAACGCGTTCGTCGTCATCAGCGTGGGCACGATTTGCTACTGGCACAAGCGGATGGACTATGTCATCGAGGAGGTCGCGAAGCTCGATGGCGCGCACCTGATCCTCGTCGGGCAGGCGAGCGCGGATTCGCCGGCGATCGCGGAGCTCGGCCGCAAGCGCTTGGGCGCGCGCATCACGATCACGCAGATGCCCCACGAGGCGCTGCCGCAGGCGTACGCGGCGGCGGACGCATTCACGCTGGGGTCGCTGTTCGAGACCTTCGGCATCGTCTACATCGAGGCGATGGCGATGGGTCTCCCGGTGTTCTGCACCGACCACGTGAACCAGCGGTCGATCGTGCAGGAGGGTGTGTTCGTGGACGTGCGCAGGCCGGGCGCGCTGGCCGCGGCGCTGCGCGACACCGACCGCGCCACGCGCGAGCGGCTCGCGCGCCAGGGGAGGCAGATCGCAGTCGAGCAGTACGACCTGAAGTCGCTGCGCGAGCGCTACGTCGAAACCTACCGGCGCATCGCCGACACGCCGGTCGCGCTGCCTGCGTACTCGGTGCGCCGGAGGATCGCTGCGAATCTGCGCAACGCAGCGCGGCCGCTGCGCGCGCTCTTCGGCGATTAGGTTAGGGAACCCGGTGCTCGAACGCGGCGATCTCGTACTCGCCCCGCCGGGTCCTGCTGCAGCGGCGGCCCGCGAGCACACGCACGTACGCGGCCTCGCACCCCGGGACGTGCCGCTCATGGAGCTCCACCGCGAGCACTCGCGTGCGATCGAGCCAGGGCGTGAGTGCGCCCGACAGCACCTGCCGTTCCGCCCCTTCGATGTCCATCTTCACGAGCCCGATCTCGTCCATGCCGAACGTTTCCATCAGCGCGTTGATCGAGACGCACTCGATCGCGCCAGGGTCGTCCGCCGCGGCCTCCTCGACGCGGAACGACCACGGCTGCGCATCGGGATTCGATACGCGAACGTGCCCGCTCCCCGTCCATATCGCCTTCGCGATCGGGAAGATGCGCGGATACGGCGCGCAATTGCGCGCGAGCAGCTCGAAGTTCGAATGCTCGACTTCCACCGCAACGATCTTCGCCTCCGGGAACCGGTTGGCGAGGTAGATGGAGCTGACGCCGATGTTGGCACCCAGGTCGACGATCCACTCGGGCGCGAAAGCGAGGTCGAGGCCGAGCTCGTGCTGTACCAGGATCTGCAGCAGTACCTCGGCATCGCTGGTGCCTGCCCGGATGAAGATGGGATGGGGATACCCCGCGACCCTGACCTCGGTGACGCCGCGGCGATCGCGGACCTTGTCGACGAGACGCCGCAGCCGGTACATCTCCCGCCGCGTGGGCCGCGGGCTACTCGGCAGCGGGACCTGCCAGGTCTCGACCACCTGCGACACGAGCCGTCCGGCGCGCCAGAGGAAGGGAACGTTGTGCAGATACATGCGCGTCACCCAGGGGTGGACAGCGCCTTCAGGTTGCTCGCGAGAAAATACGCGGCGGCGCGCCAGCGCGTGGGATCGTGCCGCAGCGCTTGCGCGAATGCTGTCCGTGCGAGCCTGGGCGACCCGGCGTGATAGTGCGCGTGTCCGAAGTCGAACGACAGCTTGCCGAGCCGGCGGCTCACCTGCGCCTGTGAGGCCTGTGTACCGTCCGGGCCGGCGCGACCCCACTGGCGCACGGCGTTCTCGACCACGCGGTACTCGTTGTTCTGGGCCTTGGGTGCGCTGGTGAGCCCGCCCGCGGTCTCGCGATAGAACGAGTAGGTCCCGGCCAGCTTGTGAATCTCGCATTGGCGAGACAGGCGCAGCCAGTAGTCGTAGTCCTCGCCCGTTGCCAGCGTCGTGTCGAAGCCGCCGACCGAATGCGCGACCTGGCGGCGAATCATGATCGTCGATGTGTGGACGATGCAGTCGAGCAGGAGGCGGGAATAGATCCAGCCCGAGCTCGCGGCCTCGATCGTGCCGGGCGCCGGCAGCGCCGGTTGCCGGGGAGCGGCGAACGTGCCGTCCACGCCGGGACGCAGCACGAGCCAGCGATGGAACACCGCGCCGACTTCGGGGTGCGCCATCAGATAGACCACCTGCGCCGCGAGCTTGCCCGGCAACCAGCCGTCGTCGGCGTCGAGGAAGCAGAGGAGTTCGCCGGTCGCGTGCCGCATGCCGGTGTTGCGCGCGGCGGCGGCGCCCGCATTGACCTGGCGGATCAGGCGCACGTCCGGCGCGTGCCGGGCAACGAGGTCGGCGGTCCCATCGCTAGACCCGTCGTCGACGACGATGATCTCGAGGCTCGGATACTCCTGCTGCCGAGCGCCGGCGATCGCCTCCAGTACGAACCTCCCGGCGTTGTACGCCGGGATGACCACCGACACCGGCGGCGCGTCGGGCATGGCGCCGCGCCTCGTCAGTTCGCCGCGGCCGGCCGCCCTGGGGGCGTCGACCCCGAGGCGCCCTGCGCCGAGTCCGTCGCCGCCACGGGTGTCTGCCACTTGCCCATCTTCTGCAGCATGTTGCGTAGGCCCGGCAGCGGGAAGCCCAGCGCGTAGGCTTTCTGCGCGTGGACGAGTGCCTTGTCGTAGTCTTTGACCTCGACGTATGCAAGGCCGAGGTTGTACTGCGCGTTCGCGCTGGCTTCGTTGAGCTCCACGGCCTTTGTCAGCTGCGCGATGGCCCGGTCCGCCGCGCCCGTCTTCAAGAGGTGCACCCCGTAGATCATGTAGACCTCGCCGTCGTCCGGCCGGAACTGTATGGCGCGGGTGAAGTAGCAATTGATCGAGTACTTCGCGTACTTCGGGTGCGGGGAGTGCTCCCGGATGGCGAGCCGCGACATCGCGATGAGGGCACGCGGGTGATTCGGGAACACGTGCAATGTGTATCCGATGTCCTGCCCAGGGTAGCCAGTTCCCGAGTTCTTCTTCAGCTGCTCGGTGTCCGGGGTGAAGTGGGTTGCCTCGACGAGGTTCTTGTTCTCCTGCGTCGCGGTCCGGTAGTCGAAGGGGCCGAAGTGATTGACGAACGGGTTGCCGCAGTCGATGTCCTGCGCGGCGGCACCAGACGCCCCCACGAGCAGAGGCGCGCACAGGAAAGCGGCGGCAGCGGCTCGCCGCAGCGGGTGGGTCCGGGTTCGTCTCATACGATCACCCTCTGGTTCGAAATCGCTCGTACGCATGGTAATACCGTCGCCGGGCGGACCCGCCTTGGGCCCACTGGGCCTACCCTTGGCGCTACGCGCCGCGGGACTGATTCGCACTCGGGGCCCTTCGCGCTCATGCGGGACGCACTCGAACAGGGTCCGCCATGGCCCCGGCGGCCGCGACCTCTTGCTCCTGCTCCCGCCGTTCGACCCACCGGCGCGCGAGCACGACCATCACCATGAGGTTGTACGGCAGGTCGAAATAGGCGAGGCTCAGGAACGCGCCGCCGACGGCGAAGCCGACGAGGCTAGTCTGGGCCATGGCGCCGAGGTCGCGGCACCACGCAACCTCGACCGGCGCATCGCGCATCCGCGCGAGCGCGCCCGCCTTGCGCCAGACGAACCACGCAAGCAGCAGGAACAGCCCTAACCCCGGGAAACCGTGCTCGCCGAGCACCTGGAAGTAGATGCTGTGCGCGGCAAGGAACAGGTTGGGGTCCGGGGCGTACTGAGCGAACACTTCCGGCTCGTAGATGTTGAAGCCGCCGCCCGTGAGACGTGCCTTGGCGAGGTTGAACGCCATCCACCAGGCGTTGATACGCCCCATCGCCGACGCGTCCTGCTCGTAGTTCTGGATCGTGTGCATGCGCATGCTCCATTGCTCGGGCATGAACATGAGGAGCCCGGCCGCGAGGGTCGCGATCATCAATCCCATGACGATCTTCGTCCCGCTGCGCAGCCACAGGAACACCCCCATCGCGATCAGCGCCAGCAGGGCGCCGCGTGACTGGCTGCCCAAAGCGGCTGCCGCGGTCAGGACTATCGCGAGCGTCATCGCGTGACGAAACCAGCGGTTCTTCATCCGCATCTGCAGGAAGCGCATCAGGGGGATCACGGTGATCAGCGCCAGCGCCATCTCGTTGTTCCCGCCGATGAAGCCACCGGGGCCCCAGACCTTGTAGTCTCCGCCCGTTAGGATCGTGAACACGCCACCTTTGACGCCGTAAAATGCGAGCGAGAACACGACCACGATCACGAACGCCATGATGTGACGCTTGGTGTACAGGAGTGCGAGCGTGACCAGGATCATGAAGTCGATCTTCATGACTTTGGTCCACATCTCATAGCTTCCGTCGCGATCGAGGGCAAACAGCAACGAAAGCGTCATCCAGGCCACGAACAGGACCAGGACCATGATCTCCCGAGTGACGAAGAACTGGATGCGGTCGCGGGTGATGATCATGCCAATCAGTGTCGCGCCCGCAACCATGGCCGCAACTGGCATGTTCTGCGCTGCCCAGGTATAGGCGTGCGGGTTCATGACGCTGATCCACGTCCATGCGAGCACGCCGATCCACGGATGCGCGAGCGCCACGCCGCACGCCGCGACAATGACGAAGATGAAAACTATGTCGCGCATGCCGTATCACCATGCGCGTCGTGTACGAGGCTCTTTACATAACGGAACTTCCCCGAGGCCTCGACCGGGATCTCACTGACGCGCTCCACGACGACCTCGACGTCGCGTCCGAGCCGCTCCTTGAGGCCGGCGACGATACGCGCCTCCGTCTGCGCGCCAAAGCCTGGCCCCGGGACCACGGTCACGCGTGCGCGCAGTCGCGTCTCCTGGACGACCTTGAACGCGGCGATGCCCGGTAGGTCACGGATCGGATAGACCACCGCCAGCCCGTGCATCACGGTTCCGTCGGCCGCGATGACGAAGTCGGTCGTACGCCCCTGTATTTCCCTGACGAGCGGCAGGCCCCGGCCGCACGGGCATGCACGCGTATCGAGCACGCCTACGTCGCCCGTGCGATAGCGCACGAATGGGAAGTCCCGCGTGGCGAGGTGCGTGATGACGATCTCCCCGGCCTCACCGGATGCCACAGCGTTGCCGTCGGGCCCGATGGTCTCGACGACGATATCTTCGGCAGTGATGTGCATGCCGCCGCTCGGACACTCGTGCGCGATGAAGCCCGCGTCGCGGCCGCCGTAGCCATTGGCCACACGGCAGCCGTAGACCTCGGAGATCGTCTGTCGCTGCTCGTCGTACAGGCGCTCGGCAGTGACGAACGCGACACGGATGCCGAGCCTGTCCAGCGCCACGCCGCGCGCGCGCGCATGCCGTGCGATGAGCGTCAACGCCGACGGGTAGCCGAACAACGTTCGCGGGCGGACCTGCCTGATGCGGTCGACATACAGATCAAGCTTGCCCGCCGACATCTCGAACGCCGGCAGAAGCTCGGTGCGCAGCAGGCGGTCGCGCAACGCCCGCACCCGATCCTGCGTCGACAGCTCGATGGGCGATCCCCACACGACGATCTCGGGGTCGCCAATGTCGACACCCCACCAGCGCGTCGCCCGCCGCTTGGCCGCTACGTCGTGGCTCACGCGCTCGTGCCCAAGATAGAAGACGAGTGGCTCGCCGGAAGAGCCGCCGGTGTTGAAGCGTTGCAGATGCCGCGCGGCCTCGGACTTGAGCGCCGCCGTGTTGGCACGGATCAACGCCTTGGTCAGGAACGGCAACCGCGCGAGATCAGGCAGCGAGGCGATCGCCCCTGGGTCGAAGCCGATGCGAGAGAAGAGATCACGATAGTAGGGCACTGTCGTGCCCGCGTGTCCGAGCAGCGCACGCAGCCGCTCGAATCGCCACGTGTCCAGGCGCTCACGCGACCACCACTGCGTCCGCTCCATGCCGCGGAGCACGCGTGAAGTGGTGTGCCCTTTGAGCCGCTCGTGCAGCGGGAATAGCACTTTCGACGCGAGCGCCGTGTACATTCCGCTCATGCCAGTGCCTCCGCCTGCCGTTTTCGCGCGAGACTGCGGAACTCGTCGACCAGGACGTCGATTCGGCGGTCCCAGGTGTTCTCACGCGCGTAGGCGATGATCGCCTCGCGCTGCCACGGCGCCTCGAGCGCGCCGGCGATCGCATCCTCCAGCGCCTTCGCATCCCCGAAGGGCACGACGGTGCCGAGCTCCTCGCGGCACACGACCTCGCGGTTGCCGCCGACATCGGTGGTCACCACGGGCAGGCCGCAGGCCATCGCTTCCAGGAACACGTTGGCCCAGCCCTCGTTGCGCGTCGCGAGCACGAACACATCGCAGGCCGACAGGGGCTGGCGCAGGCGATCGGGCGGCAGCGGGCCGGTGAAGAGCACGCGATCCGCCACACCAAGGGTCTGCGCCTGCGCGCGCAGGGCCGCCGTCTCGTCGCCCTCGGGCGAGCCGCCGCCGACGATGACGTAGCGAATCCCGGGGAACCGCTGGGCGAGCGACGGCAGGCAGTCGAGCACGCGATGGAAGCCCTTGCGCTCGACGAGCCCGCCCACGCCGATCAGGACCGGGCTCTCGACGGGCAGGTCGAGCGCGCGCCGCGCCTCGTCGCGCGGCATCGGATAGAACTTATCGAGGTCCACGCCGTTGCCGACCACGCGGACCTTGTCCGGTGGCGCGCCGAGCTCAAGCGCGAACCGGTGCAGCGAATCCGCGACCGCGAACACACGCGTGGCATGGCGCAGCGCACGGACGAGCCTGTGCCGCAACGCCGGGATTTTCCCGTGTGCGGGCTCCGTGCCGCGCAGCGTGATCGTTACCGGGACCGCGAGCCAGCGCCCGAGCAGCGTCGCGGCATAGCCGTCGGGGTATCCGAAATGCGCATCGATTACGTCAACACCGGACTCGCGTGCGACCTGCCGAGCCGGGCGCAGGCATGCGAGCGCCATGAAGAAGCCGTCGCAACGGCGCAGCACGGCGGGCAGCGCGAGGAACCGCGGCCTCAGCACGCGCACGCCGTCCTGCACTTCGAAGGCCGCCTTGGGCGGACGATAGTCGGCCCGCCACCTGCGGACGAAGCCCTGGAACGGGAACCACGGCTGCGGCGCGAGCACGACGATCGGCAGGCGCCGTGCGACGCGGAACATGCGCTCGCGCACGAACAGGCCCGCCTGCGGCAGCGCCGCGCTCGGGAACAGAGAGGACAGGACGAGGACGCGCGGCTCCATCACCCGGTCACCAGACGTCCGTAGATCGGCACGTAGCGCGCAACGCTCCCCTGCCAGTTGCGCTCGATTTCTACGAACTGCCGGCCCGCCGCGCGGATCGCGGGCCAGCGCTCGCGTTGCGCAGCCAGCGTCTCCACCGTTTGCGCCAGCGCATCCGCGCTGCCCGCACGGAACAGGAATCCGGTGCTGCCGTCACGGATGAGCTCGCGGTGGCCGCCCACGTCCGACGCGACGACGATGCGTCCCTGCGCCATCGCCTCCAGCGGCTTCAGCGGCGTCACGAGGTCGGTCAGGCGCATCGACAGGCGCGGATACACGAGAAGATCGATGAGGTCGTAGTAGCGCATCACGTCGGCATGCGGGACGCGCCCGGGCATCACGACGCGATCGCCGAGCGGGGCAGCGCGCCGACGCAGCTCCTCGTCCTGCGGGCCGCCGCCGATCAGGAGCGCGCGCACATCGATGCCTTTGGCGAGGAGGCGCGCGAGCGCCTCGAGCACTAGCGGCAGCCCCTCGTAGGCGTAGAAGGAGCCTAGGAAACCGAGCACCAGCGAGCCCGACAACCCGAGCTTCGCCCTGAGCGCCGCGTCCGGAACGCTGTCGACACTGAACTTTTCGACATCGACGGCGTTAGGGATTACTGTGATTCGCACCGGATCTACGCCGCGCGCGGCAATGTCCGCGCGCAGTCCCTCGCAGATACAGGTGACGGCATCGGCACGCTTGAGCGCCCAGGTCTCCAGCGCGCGCGTCGCCCTGTAGCGCAGACTGCCTTCCGTGGTGGTGCCGTGATCCACCGCCGCGTCTTCCCAGAATGCCCGCACTTCGTACACGACGGGTATCCCGCGCCGCCGGCCGACACGGACCGCGGGAATCGCGTTGAGCACCGGCGAGTGCGCGTGGATCACATTGGGCTTCACCTCGGCCGCCACCTCGTCGAGGCGACGCTCGAGAGCGCGCATCAGCATCGATTCGCGCAGCACCGGCCGGTCTAGAACGCGCGGCAGCCGCTGCTCCGTGCGGTAAAACGCGAGCCCGTCCACCTGCTCGTGCGCGCTCGTAGCGGCCGTGTGCTTGGGACTGGTGATGTGAAACGTCTCCATGCCGAGCGCGCGCTGCTCGCGGAGGATCGCCGCCGTGCGGAACGTGTAGCCGCTGTGCAGCGGGATCGAGTGGTCGAGAACGTGCAACACGCGCGGCTTCATTCCGGCATCCGGGTCGCGAGCCAGAATCCGAGCCAGGCGAGTTCGTCGTCGGACAGTCCGCGGAAGCGCGCGGCGAGCTGCGGCCGCACGTCGTCGACCTCGTCCTTGCGTGCGAGCTCGGTCGCTCGCATCACGGGCGCGGCGAGGCCTGCGCGCGCGATCGCCTCGCGATAACGATCCACCCGGTGACGGTTGGGGAAGCCCTTGCCCGAGTACATGAGGTCCCACACCGAGTCGCGCCAGGTCAGGAAATCGAGGCGATTCGCCTTGTGAAGGCCGTGGCTCTTGAGGTCGACCTGGTGCAGCGCGCGGCCGCCCGGCCGCAACGCCCTCGCCATGTCTCGAAACGTCGCGTCGAGGTCGTTGACGTGTTCCAGAACCGCGCGCGAGAACACGAAGTCGATGGCCGCGTCAAGACCAGACAAGCCGTCTGCGCGCACGATGTACTCGACCGCGTTCGCGTCCAGCGCTTGGCCGCGGGACACCGCCGCCGCGCGCGCGCGCATATCGGAGGGCAAGCCGTCGACCATCAGCGCGAGCGCATGCCGATTCTTGTCCGACAACGCGACGAGCGGAAAGCGATCCACGCAATAGACCTTACGCGCCCCGTGCGCGTACATCAAAAGCGCTACACCCGGGAGGTCGCCCGGTCCGTACTCCAGAAGCACCTTGCCCTCGAGAAACGCGGGCATCCTGGCGAGTGGCACGTCCAGCTCGCGCGCATAGTCCTCGAAGCACTCGCGAAAATAAGCGGCGATCGATTCGGCCGACTCCGTACCTGCCTCGCCGCGCCCCGTCTGTCCGGTCAGCTTGACGTAGGCGGCCGGCGAGATGCGCGCGAGCTGGTTGGTCGCGAATGCGCGCAGGAAGCGAGCCGGATCGTCGAGGGGGCCTCCGCGCATCGACGCTCGCTCCTATCGTACCGTCGCGAGTTCGGCGGGCTCGCCACCGCGCGCGATGCCGACGCCGGTGACCCGGCGCAGGAAGGCCTCGAACATGAGCAGCGTCCACAGCGGGGCGCTATGGTCGCGTTGGCCGCCCTGGTGCTGGTCGACGAGCTGCAGCAGGAATTTGCGATCGAACCAGCCGGTCGACTCCAGGGTGGTCCCGAGCAACGACTGCCGCACGCGATCGCGCAGCGGACCCCGGAACCAGCGCGCGAGCGGCACCGAGAAGCCCATCTTCGGCCGGTAGAGCACCTCGCGCGGCAGCAGCGGCTCCGCCGCCTTCTTGAGGAGATACTTGCCTTCGCCGTCGCGAATCTTGAGCGACGCGGGAAGGGTGGCGAGCCACTCGACCAGCGGATGGTCCATGAGCGGCTCCCGCACTTCGAGCGAGTGCGCCATGCTCGCGCGGTCGACCTTGGTGTTGATGTCGCCGACGAGGTAGGTGTTGAGGTCCAGGTACTGGATCAGCGCAAGCGGGTCATCGGTCTCCGCGCGCGCGGCGTGGCGTTTGAACACCGCGAGCGCATCGTAGCCCGCAAGCTCGCGCTTGAGCGACGGCGTGAACAGCCGCGCACGCATCGGCGCGCGCAGGATGGAGACCGAGTTGAAGTAGGCCTCGACCGGCGAGCGCGCCATGCCCTCGAACGTCGTCTTCGCGCGCAGCACGCGCGGCGCCCAGTCGAGCTTGGGATACAGCCCGCCCAAGAGGCCGAAGACGGGCTTGCGCACCGATTCGGGCAGGGCGCTGCGCATGCGGTCCTCCATGAGATGCATGCGGTAGCGGCGATAGCCGCCGAAGCTCTCGTCGCCGCCGTCGCCGGACAGGGCGACGGTCACATGCTTGCGCGCGAGCTGGCAGACCCGATAGGTCGGGATCGCCGAGCTGTCCGCGTAAGGCTCGTCGTACAGGGACGCGAGCAGGTCCACGAGGTCGAAGTCGTCGCTGTCCACGCGATCGACAAAATGCCGGGTGCCGTAGCGCTGCGCCACCATCGTCGCGTACGCCGATTCGTCGAACGCGGGGTCGGAGAACGCGATCGAGCAGGTGTTCACGGGCGCGTCCGCCAAGCCGGCCATGGTGGCCACCACGACGCTCGAGTCCACGCCGCCCGAGAGGAACGCCCCCAGCGGGACTTCCGAGATCATGCGCAAGCGCACCGACTCGCGCAGCTTGGGCAGTAGCTCCTCGAGCGCCTCCTGCTCGGTGATGCCGCCGTTGGCATGGAACCGCACGTCCCAGTAGCGGCGCTGCTCGGGCAACCGCTGGCCGCGGCGCACGCACAGGGTGTGCGCCGGCGACAGCTTGGCCGCGCCGGTGAAGATCGTTCTCGGCTCGGCCACATATCCGAGCGCGAAGTATTCCTCGACTGCCGCGGGGTCGATGCTGCCCCCAAGCCCGCCGTGCGCGAGCAGCGACTTCAACTCCGAGCCGAACAGCAGCACGCCATCGGGCAGGAGCGCGTAGTACAGGGGCTTCACGCCGAGCCGGTCACGGGCGAGGAACAGCGCCTGCTGGTTGCGGTCGTAGATCGCGAACGCGAACATGCCGCGAAAACGCGCTACACAAGACTCGCCCCAGGCCTCCCACGCATGCACGATGCACTCGGTGTCGCTCCTGGTGCGGAAGCGATGCCCGAGCGCCACGAGCTCCGCCATGAGCTCCCGATAGTTGTAGATTTCGCCGTTGAAGATGACGCCGACGCTGCCGTCCTCGTTCCACAGCGGCTGCTGGCCGGTGGCCACGTCGATGATCGACAGGCGCTTGTGGCCGAAGCCCAGCCCCGGCTCGAGGAACAGCGAGGACTCGTCGGGCCCGCGGTGGTGCTGCGATTCGTTCATGCGCTGGAGTACGGCGCGGTCGAGGTCGCGCTTGCCACGGGTGTCGAAGATGCCGGTGATGCCGCACATGTCGTTGATCTGCCTCGTCGATGCCGGACTCAGCCCGCGCCGCGCGCGACCGCGGGTGCGGCCTTGGTTCGCAACAGGCCGTCGTAGAGCCCCTGATAGCGTCGGACCATCGCGTCGAGCGCGAATTGCGCTTGCACGCGGGCGCGCCCGGCGGCACCCGCCCGGCGCGCGGCGTCGCGATCCGACCAGAAGCGCGCGATCTGCCGCGCGAGGGCTTCCGGGTCGCCGGCCGGCACCAGCGCGCCGGTCACGTCGTCGACCACGAGCTCGGCATTGCCGCCCACGTCGGTCGCGATTACCGGCACGCCGCACGCCATGGCTTCGAGGATCGTGTTCGAGATGCCCTCGGCTCGCGACGGGAGCACGAAGGAGTCCAGCGAACCCAGGACCGCCGGCACGTCGTTGCGCTCGCCCGCGAGCCACGCGGCATCGTGCGCGTCCGCCGACCCGAGCAGCGACCGCACCTGTGCAAGCAGCGGCCCGTCGCCGACCATCACCAGGCGCAGGTCGGTCCGCGCTGCCGGGACGAGCTCGCGCACGCGCAAAAACGCGCGCACGAGGTTCAGCGGATCCTTCACGGCCTGCATGCGCCCGACCCAGCCGATGCGGAACACCGCCTGCGATGCGAAAGGGTCGTCCGGCGCCGGTTGCCGCGGTCCGACGCGGAAGCGGTCGAGATCGACGCCGTTGTAGATCTGGGTAACCTTGCCGGCGGGAACACCCACGCGCCGGCGCAGATAGCCCTCGAGGTCGCGCGACAGCGCGACGTAGTGGGACACGAACGGACGGTACGCACGGCGGATCCATTGGTACTTGCGGCGGTTGCCGTCGTAATCCTCGACATCGCGCCCGTGCTCGCCGTGAATGCGCACCGGAACACCCGCGGCGAACGCGGGAACGGCCGCCTCTAGCGCCGCCAAGTTGCGCGTATGCACGATCGCGGGCTTCTGCGCGCGGAACAGGCGGAACAGCGCCGGGTACAGCACGTAGCCATGCCCCGGCGGCTTGTGCAGCGGCACGAACGGCACGTCGTTGCGCGTGACGCGTTGCCGGTAGCCGGTGACCTCGGTCAACGCGACGATCGCATGGCGGTAAGCGTTGCGGTCCATGCGGTTGACGAGGTTCACCACACCGTTCTCGAGGCCGCCCACGTCGAAGCGGTACACGACGTGGACGACGAGCGGGCGGGGATCGGTGGCGCCTCGCATCGCTCAGAGTCCTCCCCGCGTGCGTTCGAGCGCGCGCTCGATGCCGGGATTGGCCTCGCCTACGAAGGACGCGAGGGTCTCACGGGCGGCCGCGACGGTATCCGCCTGCGCGCTCACGACGACGATCGCGCCGTCGTCGCCGCGGCCGGCGATGCGCATGCGCAAGCCGGAGAGCTTGGCGGCGACATCGTTCGCCGTCGTGTGCCCGTCGATCCAGTACCAGCGCCAGGTGACGATCGGCGAGCCGTCGGCGCGCTTTACGATGGTCTCGCGCACCTCGGCCGGCGCTTGCGCAAGTCCGGGCTCCACCAGCGTCGCGTCGAGCGCCTTCCAGGCGTCGTTGTCGCTGGAAGCGAGCACGTTCTCGGTGCTCACCAGCTTGTGTCCTTCGCCCTGGTTGCGATAGTAGGCGACGTACAGGCCGACCCTCACCGGCCCGCGCGCATAGGTGTCGTGCGACGTCGCCGACGCGCCGACGAAGCGCGGCGACCACTGCGTCAAGCCCCCCGGCGTGACCGTCCAGGCGGGCGGCGCTGCCACCGCGGCAAGCACGGGCGCGCCGGCGTCGCCCTTTCCCACCAGCGCGCGGGTGGCAAGCGGCCACACGGCGACGATCAATCCGAACGCGGCCAGTGCGGGCAACGCCCAGATGATGTCGTGCGCGGGCGAACCTGCCGCCGCGGCGGGAGCGGGCAACGGCGCTTGCGGCTCCTCCCGCCAGAACGTGCCCACCCAGAACAGAAGCATCAGGACGACGCCGAAGAAGAGCCAGCCGTAGATGAGGTGATCCACGCCCACCGCGATCGTGTTGTTGGACAGGTGCCCCAGCATCACGATCAGATAAGCGCGCGCCCAGTTGGCGACGATCGGCACCAGGATCGACACGCCGACGAAGATCGCACGCCGGCGGACCGACCGGT
>JADLEZ010000252.1 GCA_020845855.1 Burkholderiales bacterium | reverse complement strand
GGCGCCTTCGGGAAGTAGTCGAGGGAGACGAAGCGCTGGCCGGTGACGAGGCTGCCGGTGGCGAGCTGCGCGCGCAGGCCGCGCTGGTCGACCATCTTCTGCATGAACGAGTGGCGCAGCTCGACGCTGTTGAGGATCGCCGTCGCCTCGGCATCCTGCGCGGTAGGCAGGCGCGTGATGAGGCGCTCGGGATAGATCACGATTTCCACCCTGGGGCGCACCTCCAGCGTCTTGGAATTGAACGTGAGGCCGACGTCGGTGACTTCCCCGACCGTCACGCCGAAGAACGTCACCGGCGCGCCGGTCGACAGCCCGCGCACCGACTCGGCGAAGTGCATCGCGTACCGGGTGGCGATCGATTCGTCGTCCTTCATCGCGGTGGTCCGGTCGCCGAACAGAGTGAACGCGGTGTCCGGCGCGGCGAGGGCGGTCGACGTGGGGCGCGGCGGCGCCTCGAACGCGATGCCGCCCTCGAGCAGGGCAGCCAGCGACTGCGTGCGCACGTCGAGGCCGTTCGCCGAGAGCGAGACGTCGATGCCGCTCGCGTTCCAGAAGCGCGTGTCGGCGGTCACGAACCGGTCGTACGGCGCCTTGACGAAGATGCGCAGCACGATCGAGTTGCCGTCCTGGGCCAGGTCGAACGCGACGACCTGGCCGACCGCCAGCCGCCGGAAGTACACCGGCGAGCCGATGCCGAGCGATCCCAAGTCCTTGGCGAGGAGCACGAACTGGCGCCCGGGCATGCCGCCGGTGATGATCGGCGGCACCTCGAGCCCGGTGAAGCGGCGCTCCTTCTCCTTCGAGGTGCCGGCTTCGAAGCCGATGTAGTTGCCCGACAGGAGTGTCGAGAGCCCCGACACGCCGGACAGGCTCACCCGAGGGCGCACGACCCAGAAGCGCGCATCCTCGACCATGAGCGGTGCCGCCGACTTGGCGATCTGTGCGGTCACCAGGACCGCGCTGCCTTCGTCGGCGAGGCGCACGCCGGTCACCTGCCCGATGTTGACCTCCTTGTACTTGACGAAGGTCTTGCCGGCCTCGATGCCCTGGGCGGTGCTGAAGCTAATGGTGATGGTGGGGCCTTCGTTGAGAAAGCGCTGGACCACGATGCCGATCGCGACCAGCGCGGCGACGATCGGAACGATCCAGATCGGCGACAGGCGCGCCCGCCGCGGCGGCACCGCGACGGCTTCCGGCAGCTCGTCGTGGTCAGCGTCGGTGGCCATCGATGTTCCCGGGTTCCGAAGGGCCGCCCCGAGGAACCGGGGAGACACCCCCTCCGGGGGAGGCGAGCGCAGCGAGCTGGGGGGTCGTCCCCCGCGGTTCCGAAGGGCCGCCCCGAGGAACCGCTGCGCCCCCTCGGGGGGCAGCGAGCGAAGCGAGCGTGGGGGGACCACGATCCCAGATCAGGCGCGGATCGAAGGACTTCGCCGCGAACATCGTGAGGATCACGACGGCCATGAAGTACACCACGCCGGGCCCGGGCTCGACCGACATGAGCGGCGACAGCTGCACCAGCGCCACGATGTAGGTGTCGACGAACACGTCGAGCATCGACCAGCGGCCGATGAACTCGACGATGCGATACAGGCGCGCGCGCTGGCGGTTGTCGGCGGCCGAGCGCCGCTGCACGCTGACCAGCACGTACCCGAGCGCGAGGATCTTGCCCAACGGCACGATCACGCTCGCGACGAGCACGATCAGCGCGAGCGGCCACGAGCCGCTGGCGTACAGGTACACGACCCCGGACAGGATCGTGTCCGACTCCGTCGATCCGAGCGTGTGGGTGGTGAGCACCGGCAGCCAGTTCGCCGGCACGTACAGGATCGCCGCGGCGATGAGGAACGCCCACGTGCGCTGGATCGAGTGATGGTGGCGCCACTCGAAGCGGTCGCCGCAGCGCGGGCAATGGCCGGGCGCCGCGGGCGAGGCCGGCCGGGCGAGCAGCCCGCATGCGTGGCAGGAGACGTAGCCGGCAGCCGCGGCGCTAGTCACGCTTCACCCATTCGATGCGCCGCCAGATGGCGCGCGGGTCCATGGAGGTGGCGAGCCACGGCAGCAGGAACACGAGTGCGCCGGTCGCGTACATCGCGGCCCCGGGGATCACCGTCGCGAGCTCGGCGATCTTGGTGAGCGCCACGAGGACGCCGAGCAGCAGCACCTCGTTCATCGACCACGGCTTCACGTGCTCGGTCCAGCGCATGACCTCGCCCACCCAGGAAGGCGCGCGGCCGCCGCGTACGGCGAGCAGCACGACGAGGACGGTGCCGACGTACACCGCTGGCGCGACGACCGCGCAAAACGCGACGACGAGCGCCGTCGCTTGCGCGCCGCGCTGCCACATCTCGACCGCGCCGCCGAGCAGCGTGGTGGTCGCGGTACGGCCCGCGGCGGACAGGCTCATGAGCGGCTCGACGTTGGCCACCACGATCAGGATCGCGCACGCGACGGCGAGCGCGAGCGGGCGGTCGAGCGGATGCAGCGGATGCAGCGCGAGGAGCTGCCCGCATTGCCGGCAGCGCGCCTTGCCGCCCGGCGGCAACGCGGGAATGCGTTGCAACAGATCGCAGCCGCGGCAGGCTAATGGGTCAGATCCCATTTTCCTAGGGTCAGACCCCATTTTCGCCTCGCGCTCCGCTTGATTGGTTTAGAGGCACCGTCGCGAAAATGGGGTCTGACCCTTTCTACGCGCGATCGGACACGCGCTCGCCCAGGAGGCCGGACGGCCGGAACACGAGCACCGCGATCAGCACCAGGAACGCGAACACGTCCTGGTAGTTGGAGCCGAACAGCGTGAGGTTCTGATCTTCCGCGCAGCGCTTGGCAAGCGCGTCCGACCAGCCCGACAGGTTGCACAGGTTGGTGAGGTCGCCGACATAGCCCGCACCTAGCGCCTCGATGACGCCGAGCAACAGCCCTCCCAGCATCGCGCCGCCCAGGTTGCCGATGCCCCCCAGCACCGCCGCGGAGAACGCCTTCAACCCCAGGACAAAGCCCATCTGGTAGTGCGCGATCCCATAGTAGCTGCCGACCATCACGCCCGCGACGGCGGCGAGCGCCGCGCCGATCACGAACGTCAGCGAGATGACCTTGTTGATGTCGATGCCCATGAGCCCCGCGACCTCCTGGTTCTGCGCGGTGGCGCGCATCGCGATGCCGAGCTTGGTCCGGTAGACGAGCAGGAGCAGGCCGGCCATGATCGCCAACGACCCGCCGATGATCGCGACCTGCACGTTGGTGATGGTGGCGCCGCTCGGCGAGGACGTGAGGTGGTACGACACGGATTGCACGATCTGGGGGTACGGCAGCGGGTTGCGGGTCCAGACGATCATCGCGACGTGCTGCAGGACGATCGACAGCCCGATCGCGGTGATGAGCGGCGCCAGGCGCGGCGCGCGGCGCAGCGGCCGGTACGCGACCCGTTCCAGCGCGTAGCCGACCCCCATGCACACGGGGATCGCCGCGACCAGGCCGGCCAGCACGATGGCCAGCGGCGGCAAGCCGGTCTTCGCTCCCACCAGCGCGACGATCACGCTGTACGCGACCATGGCGCCGATCATCACCACTTCGCCGTGCGCGAAGTTGATGAGCTGGATGATGCCGTACACCATCGTGTAGCCGAGCGCGACGATGGCGTAGACGCTGCCGAGCGTGAGCCCGTTGATGAGCTGCTGCAGGAAGGTGTCCAGGGCGTCTCCGGAGTCGCTTTCGAACCCTCGCGATTGTAGGGCGGACTTCGCTCCGCCGCGACATCCCGCAGCGGCGTGCGGGCCGTCCAGGCGCAAAAAAACGGCGCCCCGAAAGGCGCCGTTTCCTTTTTCTGGCGCTTACTGCTTCTTCGCGGGCTCGGCAGCGGGTGCGGCGGCCGGAGCTGCCGCGGGCGCCGCCGCCATCTTCATTTCCTTCATGAAGTCTTCGTACGACGACGCCTTGCCGGCCTTGACCACGCCGACCGGGACGACCTTGCCGTCCTTCAGCGTGAAGATCGTGATCTCGGCGTTCTTGCGGTCGCCCTTGTCGTCGAACTCGATCTTGCCGGTCGCGCCGTTATAGCTGATCTTGTGGATCTCGGGCACGAACTTGGCGGGGTCGGTCGAGTCGGCCTTTTGCATCGCCGCGATGATGATGCCGACCGAGTCGTAGAAGAACGGGGCGTACTGCTTGACTTCGCCGTACTTCGCCTTGAATGCATCGTTGAACTGCTGGCTGGCCGCCGACGCGGGCAGGCCGGCCTGCGAGCAGATCAACCCTTCCGCCGCCGCGCCGGCGAGCTTGGCCATCTCGTCGGTGCACGCGCCGTCGCCGAAGCTGAACACGCTCTTGATGCCCAGCTCGCGCGCCTGCTTGATCATCGGGCCGCCGGTGGCGTCCATGCCGCCGTAGAAGATCGCGTCCGGCGCCTTGCCCTTCATCTTGGTGAGAATCGCCTTGAAGTCGGTCGTCTTGTCGGTCGCCTTCTCGCGCGCCACCACCTGCACGCCGGCGGCCTTGAGCGTTTTTTCCACTTCGTTGGCGAGGCCTTCGCCGTACGCGGTGGCGTCGTCGGCGATCGCGACCTTCTTGACCTTCATGTTCTCGAGGTACTGCGCGATCGCGGGACCTTGCTGGTCGTCGCGGCCGACGACGCGGAAAATCGTCTTGAACCCCTGCTCGGTGAGCTTGGGGTTGGTCGCCGAGCCGGAGATCATCGGGATGCCGGCGTCGTTGTAGACCTTCGAGGCCGGGATCGACACGCCGGAATTCAGATGCCCGGCCACGCCGACGACCTTGGCGTCGACCATCTTCTGGGCGACCGTCGGGCCCATCTTAGGATCGGCCTGGTCGTCCTCGCTCATGAGCTCGAACTTGACCTTCTTGCCGCCGATCTTGATGCCCTTGGCGGTGGCTTCGTCCACGGCGAGGCGGGCGCCGTTCTCGTCGTCCTTGCCGAGGTGGGCGATACCGCCGGTCAGCGGGCCGGCATGGCCGATCTTGACGACGACGACTTCCTCGGGCGGCGGGGCGGCGGGCTTCGGCGCTTCGGCGGCCTTCTTGGGCTCTTCCTTACCGCAGCCGTACAAAGTGATGAGCGCGGCCGCGACGAGGGTCAGGCCGAGCTTGCGCGACATGGTCATGGGATTCCTCTTGGGGATTGGGCAAACCAGAAAAGTTGAACGGATAACAGAGTATTATTGTCTGCCCCTGCCAGAGTGTCAATCTGACCCGGCGGGGTGTCGCTCAGACCGTCGCGGGAGCGCCGGGTTCCCTGCCGGGCGGGGTGCCGGCACAACGGTCCGTCGCCGCATCCGGCGGTTCGTCGCCGCGAGATTGCTCGAACGGGCGTACGCCGCGACAATGCGCAGCTTTTGCGCAAACGCCCGGTGACGCCAGGATGGTTGGGGGAATCCAGGCAGCGAGCCCGCCGCATCCAAACAGCGTCGCATTGGGAGCAAGCATGTCAGGTTTCATCACGAGGCGGCGATTGGTCGCCGGCCTCCTCATTCTGCTGGCGGTCGGGGCGCTCTCCGGCGCCGTCGCCCTGCGCATCGTCAAGAAGCAGGAAGAGGGCAAGGACAAGAACGTCCAGGTGACGCTCGAGTTCGCGCCGGCCGACCTTGCGGTGGTCGAGAGCAAGCCCTTGTCGCGCTGGCTTCCCGTGTCCGGGACCATGCAGCCCGTGCGCCAGGCGACCGTCAAGGCCAAGGTGTCGGGCGAGGTGCGTGAGATCACCGTACGGGAAGGCGACGCCGTGAAGGCCGGGCAGGTGCTGGCGCGCGTGGACACCGCGGACCTCGAGGCGAAGCTCATCGAGCGCCAGGGCCAGCTCGAGTCGGCGAAGGCGCAGTTGGGGCTCGCCGAGAAGACGCTCGCCACCAACCAGAAGCTCCTCAAGCAGAACTTCATCTCGCAAAACGCGTTCGACAGCTCGGAGTCGAGCATGAACGTCTCGCGCGGCAGCGTCATGTCCGCGCAAGCGCAGGTGAAGCTCGCGCAAAACGCGCTGAAGGACGCGGTGGCGACCTCGCCGTTGGCCGGCATCGTGGCCAAGCGCCACGTGCAGCAGGGCGAGAAGGTCGCGTTCGACGCGCCGCTCGTCACGGTGGTCGACTTGACGGACATCGAGTTGGTGGCGATGGTGCCGGCGGTCGACATCCCCGAGCTCAAGCCCGGCATGGCGGTGGAACTCGCGGTCGACGGCTTCGGCGACCGCCGCTTCGCCGGCCGCATCGAGCGCATCAATCCCGCGACCGAGCCCGGCACGCGCGCGATCCTGGTGTACGTCGGCGTGCCCAATGCGAGCCACGAGCTTCGCGGCGGCATGTTCGCGAGCGGCCGCATCTCGCTCGCCGCGAGCGCGCCGGCGATGTCGCTGCCGGCGGGCGCCGTCCGCCAGGAGGGCGGCCAGACCTTCGTGTGGGCGATCGACGACGGCAAGCTCGTCCGGCGCATGGTCGTGACCGGCCGTCGCGACGAGGAGTCGGGCCGCGTCGAGATCAAGACCGCGCTGCCGGCGACACTCAAGGTGCTCGCCGCGCGCTTCGAGAACTTGAAGGAAGGCGCGCCCGCGCTCGTGAAGGCGCGCGACACCCAGCCGCCGAAGGCGAGCGCCACGCCTGTGCCGCGAGCGCCATCGTAAGGATGATGCGCCCCTCACCCCAGCCCTCTCCCCGCTCGCGGGGAGAGGGGGAGCAAGCGAGGCGCGCGAGCGCAAGCGAGCAAGGCCCGGAGGGCGCGTCGCCGAGCGACACAGAGACGACCGACAACGCAAGCGCTCGGCACGCTTTGGCCCCTCGCGGAGGGAGTGCCCGACAGGGCGGGTGAGGGGCGCGGCAGAACATCGACAACTCGTATGTGGATCACGCGCGTCTCCATCGACAACCCGGTCTTCGCCACCATGGTGATGATCGGAATCACCGTGCT
Organism: Burkholderiales bacterium; assembly: GCA_020845855.1. GTDB lineage: Bacteria > Pseudomonadota > Gammaproteobacteria > Burkholderiales > Casimicrobiaceae > VBCG01. Next base: position 5,711 of record JADLEZ010000252.1, on the reverse strand, counting down.
CGGGATCTTCTCCTACGCCCGCCTGCCCGTGGAGTCGATGCCGGACGTGACCCTGCCGTTCGTGGAGATCAGGACGCAGTATCCCGGCGCGTCGCCGGAGGCGGTCGAGATCGACGTGACGAGGCCGATCGAGAACGCGGTCAACGGGGTGGCCGGCGCCAAGATGGTCACCTCGTTCACCGCCGAGAGCCTAAGCGTGGTGTGGATCGAGTTCCGGCTCAACACGGAGATGATGCGGGCCACGCAGGACGTGCGCGACAAGGTCGCGGCCGTGCGTCCGCTGTTCCCGCGCGATGCGAAAGACCCCGTGGTGGCGCGTATCGAGAGCGAGAACGAGGAGCCGGTCGTCACCCTTGCCGTGATGGCGAAGGAGACGGACCTGCGCGAGCTCACCTCGCTCACCGACCAGGTCATCGCCAAGGGCATCGAGAACGTCCCGGGTGTCGCGCGTCTGGACATCGCCGGCAAGGTCACGCGCCAGATCCTGATCCAGGTCAAGCCCGAGGCGCTGACCGCGCTGGGGCTGGGACTCGACCAGGTGATGACGGCCATCCGGGTCGCCAACCAGGACGTGCCCGCGGGCCGGCTGTCGCGCGGACAGAGCGATCGGATCGTGCGCATCGAAGGCAAGATCAAGGACCCGGCGCAGTTCGGACGGATCATCGTCGCGCAGCAGGGCGGCGGCCCGGTGTACCTGTCGCAGGTGGCCGACGTCATCGACGGAGAGAAGGAGGAGACCTCCATCGCCCGCATCAACGGCCGGCCGTCGATCACCATCGAAGTGCAGAAGGCGCAGGACGCCAACGTCGTCGACACCGGCCGCGGCGTGGTCGCGGCGGTGGAGGAGCTGCGCAAGCGCATCCCCAAGGACGTGGAGCTCAAAGTCGTCTACAACGCCGGCGACCAGGTCGAGAAGAGCGTGAACCGCGTCAAGAGCACGATCATCGAGGGCGCGATCCTGACCGTGCTGATCGTGTTCCTGTTCCTGCACAGCTGGCGCAGCACGGTGATCACCGGCCTCACGCTGCCGATCGCGGTGGTCGCGACGTTCATCGCGCTGTTCGCGTTCGGCTTTTCGCTCAACTTCCTCACGCTGATGGCGTTGTCGCTGTGCATCGGCCTTCTCATCGACGACGCCATCGTGGTCCGCGAGAACATCGTGCGCCACTTGGCGATGGGCAAGGACCACCACACCGCGGCGCGCGAGGGCACCGACGAGATCGGCCTCGCGGTGATGGCCACGACGTTCGCCATCGTCGCGGTGTTCGTGCCGATCGCGTTCATGAGCGGCATCATCGGCCGCTACTTCTTCCAGTTCGGCGTGACCGTCGCGGTGGCGGTGCTGGTGTCGCTGTTCGTCTCCTTCACGCTCGACCCGATGCTGTCGTCGGTGTGGCGCGACCCGCCGGGCAACCGTTACAAGCGGGCGCCGTGGATGGGGCGGTTCATGGACCGCGTCGAGCGCTTCATCGAGTGGATGCACGAGGTCTACGGCGTGATCCTCGAGTGGGCGCTGACCCACCGCAAGAGCGTGCTCGCCATCGCGGTCCTTTCGTTCGCGGGCAGCTTCGCGCTGGTGCCGCTGATCGGGTCCGAGTTCGTGCCGCAGGCGGATCGGGGGTTCATCTCGCTGCGGCTGTCCACGCCGGTCGGGTCGAGCCTCGACTACACCAACGGCAAGGTGCGCCAGGTCGAGGACGCGCTGGCGCCGTTCGCCGCGGACATCGACCTCATGATGACCACGGTCGGCACCGGCGAGGGCCGCAACTACGCGCGCATCAACCTGAAGCTCGTCGACCGCAGCCAGCGCCGCTCGCAGAAGGAGCTGGAAAGTCAGATCCGCAAGACGCTGCGGCCGATCGCGGGCATCGAGCTCACGCTCGGATTCGGGCGGCCGATCTTCGTCAATATCCTGGGCCCGGACCCGGAGCGTCTCACGGAGCTCGCGAACGAGCTCAAGGGCCGCTTTGCCACGATCCCCGGGATCACCGACCTCGAGCTCTCCGAGAAGACGCCCAACCCCGCGCTGTCGGTGCGTCTTAACAACGACGCCGCGGCGGACCTGGGCATCACGGTGCAGCAGGTCGGCGAGACGCTGCGGCCCCTGCTCGCCGGCGACACCGTGAGCTACTGGCTCGCCCCCGACCAGCAGAACTACGAGGTCAACGTGCGCCTCGCGCGCGACCGCCGGCAGCTCGCCACGGATCTCGCGAACCTCTACCTCACCACCCACAAGCGCGGACCCGACGGCGAGCTGCGCATGGTGCCCTTGCGGCAGGTCGCGGAGATCGTCGAGTCGACCAGCCCGCAGACGATCCGCCGCGAGCAGCTCCAACGCCGCGTGGCGATCTTCGCCGCCGCGCAGGGCCGGCCGGCGGGCGACGTTTCCAAGGACGTGAAGAAGATGATCGATGCGACCGTGCTGCCTCCGGGGTACCGGTTCAATGTGCGTGGGGAAGCCGAGCAGATGCAGGAGTTCATGACCGCGGCGTTCGCCGCACTCGGCCTCGCCGTGATCTTCATCTATCTCATTCTCGCCTCGCAGTTCGCGAGCTTCCTGCAGCCGCTCGCGATCATGGTGTCCCTGCCGTTCTCGCTCATCGGCGTGTTCCTCGCGCTCATGTTCACCGGCACCACGGTGAACATCTTCTCGATGATCGGCTTCATCATGTTGATGGGCCTCGTGACCAAGAACGCGATCCTGCTGGTCGACTTCGCCAACCGCGCCCGCCGCGCCGGGGCCAGCCTGCACGATGCGATGCTGCAGGCGGGGCAGGTGCGCCTGCGGCCGATCCTCATGACCACCGCGGCGATGCTGGGCGGGATGCTGCCGCTCGCCCTGGGCCTGGGCGAGGGCGGGGAGACCCAGGCGCCGATGGGGCGCGCCATCATCGGCGGCGTCATCACGTCCACGCTGCTCACCCTGGTCGTGGTGCCGGTGCTGTACACCTACCTCGACGGGTGGACGGAAGCCCGGCGCGCGCGGCGCGAAGCACGGCTGGCGGCATCGCCCGCGGGTGGGTGAGGAGCCGGGTTGACGTGCGATAATTCAATGCCGGTGGCACCGCAGACAGGGCATCAGGCGGCTTGGGTCAGAGTCGACTTTCTGCTGCGTCCCTGCCGCCTCGTGAGTCCCGTGCTGTCTCGCCCGCAAGACGAAAGTCGAATCTGACCCTGCGAAAATCGAATCTGACCCTGCGATGGACGTCGAACAAGCCCGCTTCAACATGGTCGAGCAGCAGATCCGCCCCTGGGAGGTGCTGGACCAGGGCGTGCTCGACCTCCTGTTCAACGTACGGCGCGAGGACTACGTGCCTTCGCAATACCGCGCGCTCGCCTTCGCCGACCTCGAGCTGCCGCTTCCCAACGGCGATCGCATGTGGGCCCCGAAGGTCGAGGCGCGCGTGGTCCAGGCGTTGCGGTTGCGGGCCGGCGAGTCGGTGCTGGAGATCGGCACCGGCAGCGGCTACCTCACCGCGTTGCTGGCGAGCCGCGCGGGCGAGGTGACGTCGGTCGAGATCGACCCCGCGCTTTCGGCGAGCGCCGCCGCGAAGCTTTCGCGCCACGGCTTCGCGCACGTGCGCTGCGAAGTCGGCGACGGCGCGCGCGGCTGGGGCCACGACCTGTACGACGCGATCGTGCTCACCGGCTCGACACCCATCCTGCCCGAGCAGTTTCCGGCGCAACTGCGGCCGAACGGGCGCCTGTTCGCGATCGTCGGCGAAGCCCCGGCCATGACCGCCCGTCTCGTCGAATGGACCGCGCCCGGCTCGCGCGTGACCACCGACCTCTTCGAGACGGTGGTGCTGCCGCTCAGGAACGCGGCGACGCCGTCGCGGTTCATGTTTTGATCGCGCGTATCGCCCCGCCGCAGCTTGCCGCCTGGACTCGCACGCTGGACCCCGCGATGCCGAGGTACTGATCCGGTCGCATCGCCGCGCGGGCCGCGCGTGCCCCGCCCACAAGAAAACGCCATGACGAGAACCCGCCATCTTTTCGCATGCCTCGCCGTCGCCGGCGCGATCGCGCAATGCCTGCCCGCCGGCGCGGAGGACCTCCTGCAGATCTACCGCGAAGCGCAGCAGCGGGACCCGGCGATCGCCGCGGCGCGCTCGCAGTGGGAGGCGACACAGGAGCGAGTGCCGCAGGCGCGCGCCGGGTTGCTGCCGCAGGTGTCCGCCTCGGGCGCGGCCAACTTCAACTACTACGAGGCCAACGTCAACACCAACCCGCGCACCTCGTTTTCCGCGAACTACGGCCAGGGGAATCTCACGTTCTCGGCGTCGCAGCCGTTGTACCGCCCGCAGAACGTGGTCGCGCTCGACCAGGCGCGCGAGGTCGTGACCCAGTCGGACGTAACACTCGCCATCGCGCAGCAGGACCTCATCATCCGCACCACGGTCGCGTACTTCGACGTGCTGCTGGCCGAGTACAACGTCGAGCTCGCCGAGCAGCAGAAGATCGCGGTGGCCGAGCAGCTCGCGCAGGCCAAGCGCAACTTCGAGGTCGGCACCGCGACCATCACCGACACCAACGAGGCGCAGGCCAAGTACGACCAGATCGTCGCCACCGAGATCCAGGCGCGCAACGACCTCGACCGCCGCCGCACGGCGCTGGCGGCGATCGTCGGGCGCGCGCCGAAGAACCTGCGGAGGGTCGGCAGCTTCGACCCGCCGCTGCCCGACCCCAACAACGTCGATTACTGGGTCGACCGCGCGCTGAAGGAGAACCTCTCCGTGCGCTTCCAGCTGTCGAACTACGAGATCGCTTCGCTGGAAGTGGACCGCGCGCGCGCCGGGCACCTGCCTACGCTGGATCTCGTGGCCAACGCGGTCGGGCAGGGCAGCAGCGGCTCGGTGAATAGCGACTTCGCCAGCAACTCGCGCTCGGCCCTGTTCGGCGTCGTGCTCAACGTGCCGATCTACACCGGCGGGTTCGTCAATTCGCGGGTGCGCGAGACGATTTCGCTGCAGGACCGCGCCCGCGCCGACGTCGAGTCCGCCAAGCGCGCGGCGGTGACCAACGCGCAGGACGGCTTCTCGGGCGTGAACAGCGCCGCCGCCGGGGTGAAGGCGTTCGAACAGGCGGTCGCGTCGGCGGAAGTCGCGCTGCGCTCGAACATCCTGGGGCAGGAAGTCGGCATCCGCACCAACCTCGACGTGCTCAACGTGCAGCAGAACGTCTACTCCACCCGGCGCGACCTCGCCAACGCGTACTTCCAGTATCTCCTGGCCGTGCTGCGGCTCAAGGCGTCGATCGGCAACCTGACCGAGCAGGACCTGCAGGCGCTCAACCGCCGGCTCACCGGCTGATCCGCGGCGCCAGCCAGGCCCACAAGCGGTCGGTCGCGCCGCGATGCGCGGCGTGGAACGCAAGGCCGGCGTCGCGCATCGCTGCGCGCCGCGGCGGGTCGGCCAGTAAGTCGGCCACGGCTGCCAGCAAGGCGTCGGCGTCGGCCACGCGGATGGCCGCCTGCGCGGCGATCGCCTGCGCCGCTGCGTCGGCGAAGTTCCACGTGTGCGGACCGACCAGCGTCGGCGTGCCGGCGGCTATCGCCTCGATCAGGTTTTGCCCGCCCAGGGGCACGAGGCTGCCGCCGATGAACGCGGCGTCCGCCGCGGCGTAGTACGCGGGCAGCTCGCCGAGCGTGTCGCCCAGGACCACCGCGATGTCCGGCGCGACGAATGCGTCCGCGCTCCGGCGCGCGAACG
>JADLEZ010000251.1 GCA_020845855.1 Burkholderiales bacterium | reverse complement strand
TCGAGGTTGTCGAAGAACACCTCGTTGGTCTCGTGGTTCACCATGTTCATGATCGGCCGCACCGTCATTCCCTTGCCGATCGCGTCATGCAGGTCGACGATGAAGATGCTCATGCCTTCGCTCTTGCGCTTGACCTCGGTCACGGGTGCCGTGCGCGCGAGCAGGATCATGAGGTCGGAGTGCTGGATGCGCGAGATCCACACCTTCTGGCCGTTGACCACGTAGCGGTCGCTTTTGCGCGTGGCGGTCGTCCGCAGTTTGGTGGTGTCGGTGCCGGTGGTGGGCTCGGTCACCGCCATGGTCTGCAGCCGCAGCTTGCCGGTCGCGATGTCGGGCAGGTAGCGCTGCTTCTGCGCAGGCGAGCCGTGGCGCAGGAGCGTGCCCATGTTGTACATCTGACCGTGGCAGGCGCCGGAGTTGCCGCCGCAGAAATTGACCTCTTCCATGACCACCGACGCTTCGGCGAGACCAAGCCCCGAGCCGCCGTACTCGGCGGGGATCATCGCGGCGAGCCAGCCTGCCCCGGTGAGTGCATCGACGAATGCCTCGGGGTAGCCGCGCTCGGCGTCGATCTTCTGCCAATAGGCGGAGTCGAAGTGGCCGCACAGGTCGCGCAGCGCCTCGCGCATCTCCTGGTATTGGTCGGGTTGGGGAATCGTGGTCTTCATACGGTGTTCCATGGTAGCGCGAGGCCGGGGAGCGAGTGCGCGGCGTGCTCCAGCTCTTCGCGAAAGGCCGGGTGGGCGATGGCGGCGAGAGCCTTCGCGCGCTCGCGTAGCGACTTGCCGCGCAGGAACGCCGCGCCATGCTCGGTGACCACGACGTCCTGCTCGCAGCGAGCCGTGGTGACCACGCGGTCGGCGAGTATCGGCACGATGCGGCTCGCCTTGCCGTCGCGGCTCGTCGATGGCAGTGCGATGATGGATCGCCCGCCGGGCGAGGCCTTGGCGCCGCGTACGAGGTCGACCTGCCCGCCGACAGCGCCCACATAGCGGCCTGCGATCGTTTCGCCGTTGACCTGGCCGGTGAGGTCGACTTCGAGCGCGCCGTTGATCGCCACGAAGTTGGGCAGCGCGCTCAAGGCACGGATGCCATGCGTGAAGGCGGTGGTCGCGAACCGGATTTGCGGATTGCGGTGCACGAAATCGAACAGCCGCCGGCTTCCCACCATGATCCCGCACACGCTCACGCCGCGATCCACGGGCTTGCGCGCGTTGGTGACCACACCCAGCCGCATGAGCTCGGACATCCCGTCACCGAAGACGGCCGAGTGAACGCCGAGATCGCGCTTACCGCGCAGGGCCCGCAGTATGAGCTCGGGCAGGAGCCCGATGCCGGTCTCGATCGTCGCTTCGTCCGGCACCAGCGCGGCCACGCGCTCGGCGATGCGCTGCTCGACCGGTGCCTCGGGGATCGACCCGTAGTCCAGCGTCAACGGCTCGCGATTCGTGCGCACCGCGACATGGGGTTGGATGTCCGGTGGCAGTTCCGCGCCGAACGCCCACGGAATCCGATCGCTCAGCTCGACGATGACGAGGCGCGCGTGGCGCGCCGCCTGCAACACGTAGTCGTTCGCGAATCCTGCGTTGTACCGGCCTTGCGCGTCCGGCCCGTTCAGGAACAAGAGCGCGACGTCGCAGCGCAGCGTGCCGTCGGCGTACATCGGCGCGAGATCACCGTAGTGGCAGGGCAGGATGTCGAGCACGCCGGCGGCCACGAGCGGTCCGTTGCTTGCGGTGGCACAGTAGCTGCGAAAGGCGATGGCGTCACCATGCTCCGGCGCGAAGGTCGTGGAATAGGAGGGGCCGACCATGAGGGAGCAGCGGCCGACCTTCGCGCGCTGCTGCACGAGTTGCGTGGTCAGCGCAATGGGTTCGGCGAGCCCCTGGCTACAGACGACGGCGTCGCCCGGCCGCAGCAAGGCGCCGTAGTCGAGGTCCTCCGGGCGGTCGAGAACGATCACCAGCCGCCGAAGGACAGTCCGCCGTTGACGCTCACCGTCTGGCCGGTGACTTGGCTCGCGCCGTCCGAGGCGAGGAAGACGGCAACCTGCGCCACCTCCGCGGCCGTGGGCGGCCGGCCGGACGGAAAGCGCTCCGCGAGCTTGGTGAAGAGCTTGCTCGAGAAGGTCTTGTCCTCGCCGAAGATGCGGTCGAACGACGGCGTATCCGACGTGAGCGTCATGGCCACACTATTGACGCGGATGCGCCAGCGCCCGAGCTCCTTCGCCAGGGCCTTGGTCATGAGAATGACGCCTGCGCCCACGGCGCCGACGATCGACTCCCCGGGTGTGGGATGGCGGCCGGCATCGGTGCACAGCATGACGACACTGCCGCCGCGCTCGCGCATGTGGGGCAATGCGGCATGGACGGGGAAGATGCGCGGAAAGAACCGAGTCTCATACGCCTCGACCAGCTCGGCGCCGGTCATTTCCGCGAAGGGCTTCGGCATGACGCGCCCGTTGGCGCCGGCGCTTACCAGGATGTCGATGCCGCCGTTGATCGCGGCGGCCTCGCCCGCGACCTTCACCGCCGCCTCGTAGCTCGAAACGTCGCCGACGGCGAGCGATGCGCTGCCCATCGGCGCAAGGCCCGCCAGCGCCCGCTCGCCGCTGTCGCGCGAGCGGCTGTTGATGACGACGTGCGCGCCACCCTTGGCCAGCATCTCGGCCGCGCGCAACCCGACGCCGCCCGACGATCCGGTGATCAAGGCGACTTTGCCGGAGGATTCCGCTGCCATCAGTCCGCAGCCTCTCGCGCGCGTTGCGCTTGGTCGCGCGGCGCGAGCTTGCGCATCACGGTGCCGAAGTCAGAGACGCGCTCGAGGTTTTGCACTTCGTCGACGATGCGGTCGACGTCTGCCGCCGCAAGTACGCCTTCGGCATTGATACGAAACTTGGCCGCGAGCTCGGCGTCGGTCATGGTGCTCCACGGCTCCGGCGAGGGACTGCCCTTAGGATAGCGCTGCTCGCCGACGAACGTCTGGCCGCGCGCTCGAATCTCGATCCGGGCGGGCCGGCTGGCACCGTGCGCCGTCAGGAGCTCGACGTAGTTCGGATGCACCTCGTGCACGACCTTGTCCATGAGGCTCAAGACCGACGGACTGTAGACGAGCGCGGGATCCTGCCACGCCTTGCCGGGCTGCACCCGATGCGCGCCGAGCGCGAGCCCGTGCGCGATACTGAACTGCGCGTCGAACGGGCGCTCGATGGTACGGTTGAGCCACACGGGCTGCTCGGTGAAGCCTTCGACCCACGCCTTGATGCCGTCGATCTCGGTTGGCTGGATGTCGTGCTGGTCGAGCACGTCGGTCATGCAGCCGAGCAGCGCGTGGAGGATGCGGCAGTGCGGATACGGCTTGAACGACTGCTCAGCCGGAAACCGCCACTCCGACCCGAGCCGATCGGTGATGCGCTCCGGCTCCCAGCGCCGGGTGCCGATGAAGCGCGCGAACCCGAACTCGCGATCGTCGAGGAGCATCGCGTCGCCGCGATGCCCCAGCTCCGCCATGTGCGCGGCGGTCATCGCCGCCTGCGTGAGCGCGCCCGCGTGCAGATACTTGATGGTCGAGCTCGGCGCGTGCTGAAACCAGGCGATCTGGGATTGAACGGGGGCGATGCTGCCGGCGATACCGAGCGCGTGCGCGAGCACCATATCGGGCAGCGACTTCAGCATCACGATGGCGGCGGTCGCGCCGAAGATCGTGCTGCTGTAGCCGAACACCGGCGGCGGCGACACTTTGCCGTCCTTGGTGTCGCGCAGATAATCCATCGCCTTGCCGATGCGGTACGACATCTCGTGCGCCACCGCGACAACGTTGATGAGCGCCTTGCCGGATACACCGAGGCTTTCACCCACGGCCAGCGCGCCCGGCAGCACATAGGGTGTCACGTGCCCCGGTGGCAGCACGGCATCGAAATCCAGCGCGTTGATGAGCTCGCCATTGGCGAAGGCGGCGCCGAATATCGACACGCGATGCTGGGTGCCGATGATCGTCGCGTTGCCGGTGCCGCCGGTCATCCACCCGTACTCGATGCCGATGCGGCCCTTGGGCTCGTCGACGGCAGCGAGCGCGCAGCCGAAGGAGTCGAGCACGATGCGCTTGCATTCGGCGACTACCGGCGCAGGGAGGCGCGCGAACTCCGATTCGCGGCCGAAGGCGGCAAGCTGCTCGACGATGGTCTTTGCCACGATTTCCTCTTGGTGAAACGGTCGGGTTAACAGTGCAGCATCCGCATAGGGGCGGTCAATGCAGAGCTGCAACGGATTCCGTAGTTCGGAACGCTCCGGCGGGTGCACGACCGCCGCCGCGTCACCAGCCCCCGAACGACAGTCCGCCGTTCACACTCACGGTTTGGCCCGTCACCTGACACGATTTCTCCGACACGAGAAACGCCGCGACGCGGGCGACTTCCTCGGCTGTGGGCGGGCGGCCGAACGGAAAGCGATCGCGCGCCTTGCCGAACAGCGCGGTCTGGAAAGTCTGCTCCGAGAATATGCGGTCCCAAGATGGCGTGTCCGACGTCAGCGTGAGCGAGATGCTGTTCACGCGGATTCTCCAGCGCGCCAGTTCCTTGGCGAGCGTCTTGGTCATCAGAATGACCGCGGCGCCGAAGGCGCCAACGACCGACTCGCCCGGTGTCGCGTGCCGGCCGGCGTCGGTCCCGACCATGACGATCGCGCCTCCGCGCTCCCTCATGTAGGGAAGTGCTGCGTGCACCGGGTTGACCCGCGCGAAGAAGCGCGAGTTGAAGGCGGCCACCAGCTCGTGCCCCTGCATCTGGGCAAACGGCATCGGCCGGACGGCGCCCTGCGCGCCGGAGCTTGCGACGATGTCGATGGCTCCCGTGATCCTGGCGGCCTCGGCGGTGACTTTCGCCGCGGCCTCGTAGTCCGCGCAATCGCCGATCACGAAGCTCGTGCTCGCGGCATTCGCGGTGAATTCGCGCAGCCGTTCCTGCGCCGCCGCGCCGTTGGCTTCCGAGCGACCGTTCAGCACGACGTGAGCGCCGCCGGCTGCGAGCTTCTCGGCCAGCCGCAGGCCGACGCCGCCTGAAGCGCCGGTGATCAGGGCCACCTTACCCTTGAAGTCGGTAAGGGACGCGCTCATTCGCAAACCTTGCTAGACGACCTTCCGCTTTCGCAAAGAAGCCACGTCGGACGCTTCGAGGCCAAGCCAGTCCGCGAGCACGGCCTCGGTGTGCTGACCGAGCCTGGGTGGGTGAACGACCGGAAGCTCCGGCACGCCGGTCATCTTGAACGGATTGCCGGCGACTTCGACCTTACCCCAGACGGGGTCGTCCAGCTCGATCAGCATCTCGCGCGCCGCGACATGAGGACAGTCGAAGAGGTCCTCGACGTCGTTCACCCTCGACGCCGGCACGCCGTGCCCGACCAGGCATTCGACGGCCTCCTTGCGCGTGCGGGCGACGAGCCACGGCTCGATGAGCGCATTCAATGCGGCGCCGTGAGCGTGCCGCGCCATGCCGTGGCAAAAGCGCTCGTCGCCGACGAGTTCCGGCTTGCCGATAGCCTCGCAGAAGCGCTCCCAGATGCGCTCGCCCAGGACGGCAATGACGATGTAGCCGTCGGCGGTCTGGTAGACCCCGAACGGTGCGACCACGGCATGCACCCCCGGCGGTGCCTTCTTCCGGAACACCGAGTACATGGCCACGGAGATCTCGTTGAGCACGAGGCAGGCGTCGTACATCGACAGGTCGACCTTCTGGCCCTTGCCGGTGCGTTCGCGCTGCAAGAGTGCGAGCAGTGCGCCTTGTGCCGCGAGGATCCCGACTTCGACGTCGGCCAGCGAGAATCCGAGATAGGTCGGCCGGTCGCCGGTTCGGTCGGGTCGATACATGA
>JADLEZ010000250.1 GCA_020845855.1 Burkholderiales bacterium | reverse complement strand
GGAATCCGGAACGGCCGAGGTGTTGAGCTGGAGGCAGGTCAACCTCGTGCGCTTGAGCGACGACCTGTCCACCATCGTGCCCAACGTCGCCAAGTCATGGACCTGGAGCGCCGATCGCAAGGAGATCACCATCACCCTGCGCAAGGGCCACAGGTGGTCGGACGGTGCGCCCTTCACCACCGACGACGTGCTGTTCTATTTCGACGACATCGTCAAGAACAAGGACCTGTACCCCTCGACGCCGAATCCGTGGGTGTCGGGAGGCAAGCCGGTCGAGGTCACGAAGATCGACGACACGACGTTCAAGTTGACCTTCGCCGCGCCGAACCCCGGGCTGCTGCATTTCCTCGCGACCGGCGGCTCCTACTTCGCCCCCTACGCACCGAAGCACCACTACGCAAAATACCACCTCAAATACAACCCGAAGGCCGACGAGGAAGCCAAGGCCGCCGGTGCGGAGAGCTGGGTCAAGAATTTCCACCGGATCTGGAGCAGGTGGAAGGACGCCGAGACGATTCCCGCCCACGCCCTCACCCGCCCGACGCTCGAAAGCCACGTCATCGAGGTCGAGACCAACACCCAGCGGCGCATCTTCGTCGCCAATCCCTACTACTTCAAGGTCGACACCGCGGGCAACCAGCTCCCCTACATCGACCGCCATCACGAGCGCTTCCTCAACAAGGAGCTGCAGACGCTCGCCATCCTCAACGGCGAGGTCGACGAGAAGGCGCAGGGCATCGATCTCGAGGATTATCCGGTCCTCAAGGAGAACGCCGCCAAAGGCGGGTATGTCGTCACGCTGCCGCCCGGGCAGACGGCCTACCCGGTGGCCTTCAACATCACGCACCGCGATCCGGCGCTGCGCCAGATCTTCGCCGACGTACGCTTCCGCCGGGCGATGTCGCTTGCGATCAACCGCGAGGAGATGAACGAGACGCTGTGGCTCGGCCTCGGCAAGCCTTCGGCGGCGCTGCCCTTGAAAACGGCGTTCGTCACCGACGCCGATCGCAACACCATGATCAAGTACGATCCGGCGGCGGCGAACAAGCTGCTGGACGACATGGGCCTGAAGCGCGGGCCGGACGGCATTCGCCTTCGCCCGGACGGCAAGCCGCTTCAACTGCTTTGGGAGTACTCGTCGCAGTTCGCCTCCAGCGGCGCGGTGCAGCTCGTGCGCGGTTACTGGAAGGCCGTCGGCGTCGACGTGAACCTGAAGGAGATCACCACCCAGCTCACGCGCCAGAAGGCCCTCGAAGGCGGCGCCGACATCCTGATGGAGTGGGACGTTCCGTTCGAGCCCAACCTGATCAGCGACGTGGCGACCTACATGCCGCCCTACCGTGCGGCCTCCCCGCTGTTCGGCGCCGCGTGGCGCGAGTGGAACAACACCAAGGGCGCCAAGGGCGAGGAGCCCCCGGCCTGGGCCAAGCGTCTGTACGCGCTGGAGACCGAATGGCGGACCTTGGTTCCCGGCAGCCCGCGCTATCTCGAGATCGGCAAGGAGATGGTGCGGATCAACCTCGAGAACATGACGATCATCGGCACCGTGACCGACCTGCCGGGGCCGACGGTCGTGTCGAAGCGGCTGGGGAACGTGCGCGAGTGGACGGTTCAACACTACAACTACGCGCGGACTTACCCCTTCCGGGCCGACCAGTGGTACTTCGCCCGCTGAACCGCGAAAGACGGCCAACCCTAACAGCCGCCGAGCAGCAGTTTGTGGAATTTCGCGACCGTATCCCCAAGTCAGTGTCATCCCGAGCGGAGCGAGGGATCCGCTTTCGCGTCGAATCAGCGCGTTGCGTAAAGCAGATCCCTCGTCGGCTTCGCTCCTCGGGATGACACCGCGGGATCTTCAGCGAACTGCTAGGCGCGAGGCATCATGCTGAGGTTCGCCTTGCAGCGCCTGCTCGGCATGGCGCTGACGCTTTGGCTGGTCTCGATCGTCGCCTTCGCCATCATCCAGGCGCCGCCGGGCGACTACGCCGAAGCGTACTTGACCGAGAAACAGCAGTCCGGCGCGGTGATCACCAAGGAGGAGCTGGAGCAGATGCGCCAGTTCCTCGGCATCGACCGGCCGTGGTACGTGCAATACGGCACCTGGTTCTCGCGCATCGTCCTGCACGGCGACTTCGGCCACTCCTTCGAGTGGAAGCGGCCGGTAGCCGAGGTGATCGGCGAACGCCTGCCGTTTACGCTGGCGCTCGCGTTTTGCACGCTCCTCTTCATGTACATGGTCGCGCTGCCCATCGGCATCTATTCCGCGGTGCGGCAATACTCGATCGCCGATCACACGTTCTCGCTCTTGGGCTACATCGGCCTCGCCACGCCGAACTTCCTGCTAGCCCTCGTCCTGATGTTCCTCGGCCAGCAGTGGTTCGGACAGAGTATGGGCGGATTGTTTTCGCCGGCCTACCAAGAGGCCCCGTGGAGCTGGGGCAGGTTCGTCGATTTCCTGCAGCACCTGTGGATTCCCGTCATCGTCCTCGGCACCGCCGGAACGGCGTTCCTGGTGCGCTCGATGCGGGCACTGATGCTGGACGAGCTCGGCAAGATGTACGTGGTGGCGGCCCGCGCCTCCGGGCTGTCGCCGCTGCGGCTTTTGATCAAGTATCCGGTGCGCATGGCGCTGAACCCGATCGTCGCGACGCTGGGCTGGCGCCTCACCTTCGTCATCTCCGGAGCCCCGATCGTCGGCGTCGTCATGTCGCTGCCGGACACCGGCCCGCTGTTCCTGCACGCGCTCTTGAACCAGGACATGCCGCTCGCCGGCGCAATGGTGTTCATCTACTGCGCGCTCACCATCATCGGCACCTTCGTCTCCGACCTGCTGCTGGCGATGCTCGATCCGCGCATCAAGATGTCCTGAGGCGAGCCTGTAGACATGAGCTCCGTCGCCGCCGCCCTGCCGCGTGTTTCCGGCGTCCTTCTCCGCCCGGACCAGGCAACGCAGTGGCAGCTCATGTGGCGCCGGTTCCGCCGCCATCACATGGCCATGCTGGGTCTTGGCATTCTCGGGATCCTCCTGTTCATCGCCGTTTTCGCGGAGATCATCGCGCCCTACCAGCCGTCGCAGCGCAACCCCCGCTATCTCGCCGGCGCGCCGATGGGTGTGCATTTTTTCGACAACGACGGCGCGTTCCACGCGCGCCCCTTCGTCTATGCCCGGATCGTCAAGCGCGATCCCGTCACGCTGCGGGCGGTGCCGACCGTGGATCCGCAGACCACGTGGCCGATCCGGTTCTTCGTGCGCGGCGAGCCTTACAAGCTCTGGGGCCTGATACCGGCCGACGTGCACCTGTTCGGTGTGGAGACCGGCTTCGTCCATCTCTTCGGCACCGACAGTCTCGGGCGCGACCAGTTCACGCGCGTCATGTATGCGACCCGGGTCTCGATGTCGATCGGCATCATCGGCGTGGCCGTCTCCTTCGTGCTGGGCACGATCATCGGCGGAATCGCCGGCTATTTCGGCGGGATGGCGGACTTGGTCATCATGCGGGTGATCGAGTTCATCCGGTCGATCCCCACGCTGCCGCTCTGGCTCGCCTTGAGCGCGGCGCTGCCGCGCGACTGGAGCTCGCTGCAAGTGTATGTCGCCATCACCATCCTGCTCGCCCTGATCGGCTGGACTCACCTCGCCCGCACCGTCCGCAGCAAGCTGCTCGCGCTGCGCGAGGAGGAGTTCATCGTCGCCGCGCGCCTCGCCGGCTGCTCCGATGCCCGCCTCATCTGGCGGCACCTCCTGCCCTCGTTCATGAGCTTCCTGATCGTCGACCTGACCATCGCCTTTCCGGAGGTCCTGCTGGCCGAGACCTCGTTGAGCTTCCTGGGGCTCGGCCTGCGCGAGCCGGCGGAGAGCTGGGGCGTGCTCCTGTACGCAGCCCAGAACGTGCGCTCGATCGCGCACCTGCCGTGGCTGCTGATCCCCGGTCTCTTCGTGATCGCCGCGGCGCTCGCCTTCAACTTCATCGGCGACGGCATGCGCGACGCCGCCGACCCCTACGCGAAGTAGCGGCGCCTGAAGTGAAACATCCCCCCACGCTCGCTCCGCTCGCTGCCCCCCAGGGGGCTTGTCAGTGGCTCGGGGCGGCCCTTCGCCACTGACATGCGCGACGACGCGTTGCTCGAGGTGCGCGACCTGCGGATCGACCTCCGGATGGCGGGAGGCCGCATCGGAGTCATCGACGGGGTTAGCTTCGAGGTGATGCCGGGCGAGGTGCTTGCCCTCGTCGGCGAGAGCGGCTGCGGCAAGAGCGTCACGGCCCTGTCCATTCTCAGGCTGCTGCCGCGCGAGCTTGCGATCGCTTCCGGTGACGTCCTCTTCCGGGCGGCGCCCGGCGGACCCCAGATGAACCTGGCCCGGCTTCCTGCCGACGGTGCTGAAATGCGCCGGATCCGCGGCAACCGCATCGCCATGGTCTTCCAGGAGCCGATGAGCTCTTTCTCGCCGCTGCATACGATCGGCAACCAGATCGGCGACGTGCTCCGCCTGCATCGGGGCTTGAGCGGCGCCGCCCTGCGCACGGCGGCGAGCGCGCTGCTCGACCGGGTCGGGATCGCCGATCCTGGCCGCGCCATCGACCGCTACCCGCACGAGTTCTCGGGCGGCATGCGCCAGCGCGCCATGGTGGCCAAGGCGCTGGCCTGCGATCCTGCGCTGCTGGTCGCCGACGAGCCGACCACCGCGCTCGACGTCACCATCCAGGCCCAGGTCCTCGACCTGCTGCGGCGGCTGCAGTCCGATCTTCGCATGGCGATCATTTTCATCACCCACGATCTCGGCGTCGTCGCCCAGATGGCCGACCGCGTCGCCATCATGTACACCGGCCAGATCGTGGAGACGGGGACGGTCCGCGACATTTTCAAGCATCCGAAGCATCCGTATACGGAGAACCTGCTGCAGGCCGTGCCGAAGCTCGGGCGCCTGCGGCACTGGCGGGATCTCCATCCCATCCGCGGCGCCGTTCCGAGCCTGTACAACTTGCCTCGCGGCTGCACGTTTCATCCCCGCTGCAACGCCTTCATTTCCGGGCTGTGCGATCGCGAGTTCCCGGTCCAACGCAACGTCGACGCCCACCACAGCGTGAGCTGCCATCGGTTCGGAGAGGCGAGACCGGCGAAGGTGCTAGCGTGACCCCTCTCATCAGCATCGAGGGTCTCGAGGTCCATTTCCCGATCAGGAGCGGCGCGACCTTCGGCCGCACGACGGGCTACGTGCGCGCCGTGGACGGTGTGAACCTCGACATCCACCGAGGGGAAACGCT
>JADLEZ010000249.1 GCA_020845855.1 Burkholderiales bacterium | reverse complement strand
GGCGAAGGGCGATATGCTTGTCGCCATGCGCCTCCTTGCCGCCATCGTCATCGTCGGCCTTGCCGCCGCACAATCCCTCGCGCAATCCACCGGCAGCAGCATCAGCGAGGCCGCCGCGCCACCGCCTTCGCGCTGGGCGCAGGAGACCGAAGTACTCGACCAGGCGTTGCGTCAGCGCGCGCTCACCGCCACGCAGCCGCGCGAGCTTTGGGTCGCGGCCCAATTCGACAGCAGCGATCCCTGGGCGCGGGTGGGGGCACTCGCGCGGGCACGCGCGATGGCGCCGGGCGAGATGCTCTACGTGGCCTCGCTCGCCATGGGGTGTCTTGCGCCGATGCGGCCGCTCCCGCCCGAGTGCGACGCGGTCGACCGTCTCGCCGATTGGGCGATCCGCGACGCCGACAACGGCGTACCGTCGCTCCTGCTCGCGCAACGCGCTCGCTCGCGCAACAACGTGGCCGCGATGGTCGCGTTCCTCGATGAGGCCGCCGGCCGGCCGCGCTTCGACGACTACCGCGATCGCGGCGCGCAGCACCTGTGGGCCGCGGTGCGGGAGGTTCCCGGCACCGTCGACCCCGCCGCGCGCGCGGTGTTCGCCATCGCGCTTGCGAGCCGGCCTTCGCCGGCGGTCGGCCAGCTCGAGACGCTGTGCCGCGATCCCGCCAAGCTTGCCGACAATGTGCGCAGCGCATGCCTTGCCGCCGGCACCGCGGCCGCGCAGCGCGGCGCCAACTGGCCGCTGCGCATCGCGGGCGCGCGGCTTGCCGGGCGCAACGGCGAAATCTCGCGGCGCGCGTTCGAATGCGCGGAGGCCGGCAGCGCGATTGCCGAAGCGCTCGAGTCGCCGGATGCCGCGGTGCGCGCCCGCGCGCTCGCGGCGTGGGAGGCGCGGCTCGCGCGCAAGGCGCAGGTCGGCGAAGTCGCGGCGTGCGAGGGAAAGCCCGGGTAGGCAGGTCGCTGAAAACGGAGTGAAATTCCCGCAGTGTCATTCCGAGGAACGAGGAATCTGCTTTTCAGAACCGTTTGGCTTGGCTGAAATGCAGATCCCTCGCTTCGCTCGGGATGACACGGGTACAGGGAGCAACTGGCACTTGCCAGCTCAGCCAACCTTCGGCGACGCGACCTCATGGCCCTGGCTCGCTTCGCTCACGCCGCACACCGGGCACGCGGGATCGCGCGGCACCGCGAGCTCGCGCAGCCGCATGGCGAGCGCGTCGACCAGCAGGAGCCGCCCGGCGAGCGATTCGCCCACACCGGCGACGAGCTTCAGCGCCTCCGCCGCCTGCATCGCGCCGACGATGCCGACCAGCGGCGCGAACACGCCCATGGTCGCGCAGCGCGTCTCTTCGAGATCCTCGCCTTCCCCGAACAGGCAGTGGTAGCACGGCCCTTGCCGGTCGCGCGCGTCGAACACCGCGACCTGGCCGTCGAAGCGCACGGCGGCGCCGGACACCAGGGGCTTGCGCGCGCGCACGCACGCCGCGTTCACCGCGTGGCGCGTCGGGAAGTTGTCGCAGCAGTCGAGCACGACGTCGGCGGCTTCGACCAGTGGCGCGAGCTCCACGGCGTCCACGCGGTACCCGATGCGCTCGATGCGCACGTCCGGGTTGATCGCGGCCAGGCGGCGTGCCGCGGCGTCGACCTTGCGTGCGCCGATGTCCGCCGTGGCGTAGAGGATCTGGCGCTGCAGGTTGGTGAGGTCGACCGTGTCGGCGTCGCAGATCGTTACCGTCCCGACACCGGCGGCGACCAGGAACTGCGCCGCGGGCGCGCCGAGCCCGCCGACGCCGATGACGAGCGCGTGCGCGGCGGCGAACTTGGCCTGCGCGTCGGGGCCGAGCTCGGAGAGCAGGATGTGCCGGCTGTAGCGCAGGAGCCGGGCATCGTCGAGCTCGGTGGCGCAGGTCGTCATACGTGGAATTATCGGCCATCGGCGGGCCGTAACGAAAACGCCCGGCGGCGCCGGGCGTTTGGCGTGGCCGTCGCCGAAGGGTTACGGCTTGGGGGTGGCCGGGACGTTGGCGCTCGCCGCCATCGACTTCGATGACGCAATCACCGGCTGTCCCTTGAGGTGGTTCATTGCCTGCTGCAACTGAAAGTCGTCGGCGGAGCCGAACTCGAAGCGCGGCAGCGGCGGCGCGACCTCGACCTTGTTGGGGTCGCCCGGCTTGACCGGAGCCGCCGTCTTGCCGGCCTCGCTGCCCGGGGTGCCCGCCTTGTTCGTCTCCAGATGCCGTTCGAGATTCGCCTCGCGGATGCGGGTGTTGCTCTCGCGGCCGTCGTCGACGTTGATGTCGGGCTCGATGCCCTTGGCCTGGATCGAACGGCCGGACGGCGTGTAGTAACGCGCGGTGGTGAGTTTCAGGCCCGCGTTGTTGCCGAGCGGCAGGATGGTCTGCACCGAGCCCTTGCCGAAAGTCTGGTTGCCGAGCACGGTCGCGCGCTTGTGGTCCTGCAGTGCGCCGGCCACGATCTCGGAGGCCGACGCGGTGCCGCCGTCCACCAGCACCACCATCGGCACCTTCTTGACCGCCGGCGGCAGGTCACGGAACCAGTCCTCGCCGCGGCGCGAGTAACTCTCCTTGGTAGCCGCGAAGCGCATGCGCGCATCCGGCGTGCGACCGTCGGTGTACACGACAAGCGCGTCCTTGGGCAGGAACGCCGCGGAAACCGCCACCGCCTGGTTGAGCAGACCGCCCGGGTCGCTGCGCAGGTCGAGCACCAGGCCCTTCAGGTCGCCCTTGGCGTAGAAGTCCTTCAAGGCGCGCGCGAGGTCCTCGCCGGTGCGCTCCTGGAAGGTGCGGACGCGGATGTAGCCGTAGCCGGGCTCCAGCATCTTGGCGCGCACGCTCTTGACGTTGATTTCTTCGCGCACCAGCGTGAACGTGAGCGGGGTCTCGGCGTCCTTGCGCACGACGGTGAGCACGACCGACGTGCCCGGCTTGCCGCGCATCTTGTCGACCGCCTTCGACAACGGCAGGCCACGGGTGGCGACGTCGTCGATCTTGACGATCAAGTCGCCCGCCTTGATGCCGGCGCGAAACGCCGGCGTGTCCTCGATCGGCGCGACCACGCGCACGACGCCGTCCTCGACCCCGACTTCGATGCCGAGGCCGCCGAACTTGCCCTGGGTGGAAACCTGCAATTCCTTGAACGCTTCCGCGTCCAGGAAATCGGAGTGCGGATCCAGGCCCCGCACCATGCCGTTGATCGCTTCCTTGATGAGCTTGTCGTCGGGGACGTTCTCGACGTAATCGCTCTTGATCTTGCCGAACACCGCGGACAACAGTTGCAGGTCCTCGTACGGAATCGGGGTCTTGCCCTCGCGCTGCGCGATCGCCGAGAAGTTGAGCGATAGGAGCACGCCCAACACCGTGCCGACCCCGATCAGGCCCGCCTTCTTCCAGCCGTCGCGCTTGCCCGGTACCTTCATTGCCATCGAATGCTCCCGATTCGTCGATATTGGCCGCGGTATCCCGTCCGCAAGGCCGTCCTGCCCCAAAAAAGCAAGTATACGCCGGCGCCGTGCCGGGGGGCGACCGGCCGGCCGCTCGAATCCGGCCGGCGGCTCGTCGACGACACCCGATACAAGAAACGTGCCGTGTCGCCGTTGGTCCGGCGCCGCGCCCGCAAGTTCCGCCGCCGGCCTGTGTTTTAGCGGCGTTCGAACCGGACGAGCGTTCGCCCGGTCATTTGCGGGGGCTGGGGCAAGCCCATGAGGGCCAGCATGGTCGGCGCGATGTCGGACAGCGCGCCGCCTTCGCGCAGCGCCGCCTTGCGCCCGACGTAGACGAGCGGGACCCGGAACAGGGTATGCGCCGTGTGCGCCTGGCCGGTGGCCGGGTCGTGCATCATTTCCGCGTTGCCGTGGTCGGCGGTGATCAGGACCTCGCCGCCTGCCTCGCGCGCGGCCGCCACCACCCGTCCGATGCAGGTGTCGAGGGTTTCCACCGCCCGCCGCGCGGCGTCGTAATCGCCGGTGTGGCCGACCATGTCGCCGTTCGCATAGTTGCACACGATGGCGTCGTACTTGCCGGTACCGATGGCTGCGACCAGCCGGTCGGTCACTTCCGGTGCGCTCATCTCGGGCTTCAGATCGTAGGTGGCGACCTTCGGCGACGGCACCAGGATCCGGTCCTCGCCGGGGTAGACCTGCTCCACGCCGCCGTTGAAGAAATAGGTGACGTGCGCATACTTCTCCGTCTCCGCGATGCGCAGCTGGGCGAGACCCAGGCTCGCGATGTACTCGCCGAAGCTCATGTCGACGGTCTGCGGCGCGAACGCGACGGGAAGGTGCGCGAATTCATCGCCGTAGGAGGTGAGGCACACGTAGGCGGCGAACCGCGGGACGCGGCTTCGCGCGAAGCCGTCGAAGGCGGGATCCGTGAGTGCGCGCGTGATTTCGCGGGCGCGGTCGGCGCGGAAATTCATGAATACGACCACGTCGCCGTCGCGCATCGCCGCCGGCTTGCCGTCCGCGCCGAGAATCGCCGTTGGCTTTACGAACTCGTCGGATTCGCCGCGCGCGTACGCGGCGGCGAGCGCCTCCTGCGGCGTGGCCGCGGCGTAGGGCGCGGCGCCGTCGACCAGCAGCGCGTAGGCCTGCGCGACGCGCTCCCAGCGCCGGTCGCGGTCCATCGCGTAATAGCGCCCGACGATGGACGCGATGCGCGCGCCCGGGAAGGGTTCGCACACGCGCTGCATGAACGCGAGCGAGTCGCCGGCGCTTCTTGGCGGCGTGTCGCGGCCGTCGAGGAAGGCGTGGACGAGCACGCTGCGCACCCCGCCGCGCGCGGCGAGCTCGACCATGGCGGCGATCTGGCGCTCGTGACTGTGTACCCCGCCGGGTGAGAGCAGGCCGAGTACGTGCAGGGCGCCGCCGCGCTCGCGCGCCCGCGCGACAGCGTCCGCCAGCACCGGGTTGCGCGCGAACTCGCCGGTGGCGATCGCGCGGTCGATACGCGTGAAGTCCTGGTAGACGACGCGGCCGGCGCCGATGTTGAGGTGCCCGACCTCGGAGTTGCCCATCTGGCCCGCAGGCAGCCCGACCGGAAGCTCGGAAGCGTCGATCGTGGTGTGCGGCGAGGTCGCGAGGAGGGCGCGGTAGTTGGGCATGCGCGCGTTGGCGATCGCGTTGTCGGGCGCCGGCTCGCGCTCGCCGAAGCCGTCGAGGATGAGGAGCACCACGGGGCGCACGTCGGGGCGGCGGACGGCGGCCGGCGCGGCGGCGGGCGCTGCGGTTGTTTCGGGCATCGGGGAGCGCAGGGATGGGATCGGTTATGATTTTAGCGTTCAACCTGCGCGGCGCCGTATGTCGTTCATCGAGAAGAACTGGATCCTCATCCTCGCGATGATCGTGTCGGGCGCGCTGCTCGTATGGCCCCTCGTGCAGCGGCGCTTGTCACCGGCCAAGGAAATCGGCACCCTCAACGTCACCCAGCTCATCAACCACGAGAACGCGGTGCTCCTCGACGTGCGCGAGCCCGCGGACGCCGGCGGCGGCAGGCTGCCCAACGCCGTGCACATCCCGCTGTCGCAGCTCGGGTCGCGCGGCGGGGAGCTCGCCAAGCTCACGGCGCGGCCGATCGTGGTGTACGACGCGCTGGGCCGGCGCGCGGGCGCCGCCGGAGGCGCGCTGGCGAAGCTCGGGTTCGGCAGCATCTACACGATGCAGGGTGGCTTGAAGGCATGGAAGGACGCCGGGCTGCCGCTGGAGCAGACCGCGACATGACGGACGAAGCGCAAGCGGACATCGGCGGCGCCAAGGTGATGATGTATTCGACGGCGATCTGCCCGTACTGCATCCGCGCCGAACGTTTCCTGCATGCCAAGGGCGTCACCGACATCGCGAAGGTCCGGGTCGACCTCGAGCCGGCGCGCCGGGTCGAGATGATGAATCGGACCGGCCGGCGCACCGTGCCGCAGATCTACATCGGGCAGACCCACGTCGGCGGCTTCGACGACCTCGTGGCGCTCGATCGCGCCGGCAAGCTCGATCCCCTGCTGCAAGCCGGCTGATCCGCCGCCGGGCGGCCACCGCCCCGGTAGGGTAAAATCGACAGTTTTCTCCCAAGCATCGAAGGACGCCGCCAACATGGCCGACCAACCCACCGCCGCGCCCGGAGGCGACGGCAACCCCGCCGCGAACGAGCAGCCCGGATTCGCGATCGAGCGCATCTACATCAAGGACCTGTCGATCGAGAACCCGGGCGCGCCGCTGTCGTTCCAGATGACCGAGGCGCCGCAGGTCGAGATCGGGCTGCGCACCCGCAGCGAGCAGGTGGTGCCCAACGTCTACGAGTGCGTGCTGACGATTACGGTTACCGCCACCTCGGGCGGCAAGAACGTATTCCTGGTCGAGGCCTCGCAGGCGGGTCTCTTCCACATCCGCGGCATCGCGCAATCGGACATGCAGGCGGTGCTCGACATCCATTGCCCGAACGTGCTGTTCCCCTACGCGCGCGAAACCATCGCCGACGCGATCATGCGCACGAGCTTCCCGCCGGTGCATCTGGCTCCGATCAATTTCGAGATGCTCTACCAGCAGAAGCTCGCGCAAGCGCAGCAGCAGGTCCCGGCCGTGACCAACTGACAGTGAAGCATCCCCCGGCGCTCGCTCCTCGGCTCATGATTCTCGCGGTCGCGCTTGCGGCCGGCCCGGCGCTGGCCGTCGAGTTCCGTGCCACGGCCGACGCTCCGGTGGTGCTCTACGACGTCCCGTCGCTGAAGGGCAAGGCGCTGTTCGTCTACGGACGCGACGTGCCGGTCGAGGTGCTGACGTCGATCGAGGGCTGGACCAAGGTCCGCGATTCCGGCGGCGCCATCGGCTGGATGCCGGCCAAGACGCTCGTCGACAAGCGGGTGCTGCTCGTGCGGGTGCCGGCCGCCGACGTTCGCGCCAATCCGGACGAGGCCGCCGCGGTCGTGTTCCGCGCCGAGCAGAACGTGCTGCTCGAGCTCGCCGAGGCGGCGTCGTCACCGGCGACCACCGCTCATCCCGGCTGGGTCAAGGTGCGCCACCGCGACGGCCAGATCGGTTACGTACGCCTGTCCCAGGTTTACGGTCTCTAGGAGCAGGTCGATCGTGAAGCGCATCGCGGTTCTCGGCGCCGGCGCGTGGGGAACCGCGATCGCGTGTCATCTCGCGGCGCGCAGCGCGGCGCGGCCGGACGTGGTGCTGTGGGGCCGTGACTCGGCGCAGGTGGCCGCGCTCGCGGCCGCGCGCGAGAACGCCCGCTACCTTCCGGGCGTCACGCTGCCGCCGCCGCTTGCGCTTACCGACGATCTTGGGGTGGCGGCAAGCGCCGATCTCCTGCTCGCGGCCGTACCGATGGCCGCGCTCGCCGAGGTCGCCCGGAAGGCGGCCGTCGCTGGCGCGCGCGCGCCACTGGTATGGCTCGCCAAGGGCTTCGTCGCCGACCGCGCGCTCCCCGCCGGCGTGGGCCTTGCCCATCAGTGCCTGGCGCCGCGATGGCCCGCCGCCGTCGGCGCGGTCTCCGGGCCGAGCTTTGCCGAGGAAGTCGCCCAAGGGCTGCCCACCGCGCTCACCGTCGCCGCCGCCGATCCCGCCGTCGCCGCCGCGGCCGCGGCGGTGCTGCGCGGCGAAGCGCTGCGCGCGTACGTGACGGGCGACATCGCGGGCGTCGAAATCGGCGGCGCGGTCAAGAACGTGCTCGCCATCGCGGCGGGAGCGAGTGACGGGCTGGGCTTCGGCCACAACGCGCGTGCCGCGCTCATCACCCGCGGCCTGGCCGAGACCGGACGTCTTTCCGCCGCCATGGGCGGCTCGCGCGAGACGCTGATGGGCCTCGCGGGCCTGGGCGACTTGGTCCTCACCTGCACCGGCAACCTGTCGCGCAATCGCCGCGTCGGCCTCGCGCTGGCCGAAGGCAAGGCGCTGCCGGCGATCCTCGCCGAACTTGGGCACGTCGCCGAAGGCGTGGACGCGGCGCGGGCGGTGCGCACGCTGGCGGCGCATCACGGCGTCGACCTGCCGATCTGCGAAGCGGTGTATCGCGTCCTGCACGAAGGACTGCCGCCGCGCGAGGCGGTCCAGGAACTCCTGCGCCGCGAGCCGCGTGCGGAGAACGGGTAGCCCTCGTCGTCAATCCGCCGGCAGCGCGAAGCCCTGCTGCCGCCACGCTTCGTATACCGCGACCGCCACGGCATTGGACAAGTTCAAGCTGCGCACGCCCGGCCGCATCGGGATCGCGAGCCGGCGGTCGTCCGCGAAGTCCGCGAGCACATCGTCGGCGAGCCCCGTGGTCTCGCAGCCGAACACGAGTACGTCGCCCGGCGCAAACCGAACGTCGTAAAGCGAGGAGCGCGCACGCGTCGTCAACGCGAAGAACCGGCGCGGTTCCCGCGCGAGCGCCGTGCGGCACGCCGGCCAATCGCGATGCACGCGCACGCGGGCGTACTCGTGATAGTCGAGACCCGCGCGCCGCAGGTCGCGATCGTCGATCCGGAAGCCGAGCGGTTCGACGAGATGCAGCTCGGTGGCGGTATTGGCGGTCAGCCGGATCACGTTGCCGGTGTTCGGCGGTATCTGCGGCGCCACCAGCACGACGGCGAACATGGCGATCGGTCACTTCCGGTTACGTCGGCGGAAGTGTACGCGCCACCACCCAGACGGCCACGCCGCGCGCGCCGCCGCGGCGGACCGCGCCCGCTGCCGCGCGCAGCGTTGCGCCCGTGGTCAGTACGTCGTCGACGATGGCGATGCGCTTGCCCGCGACGGCCGGCAGGGCCACGAACGCGCCGCGGACGTTGCGCTGCCGCTGTGCCCACGGCAGCGATGCCTGCGCCGGTGAATCGCGGACGCGCACGAGGCCGCGCAGCAGCGGCACGCGCGCTTGCCTCGCCACCCGGCGCGCGATCTCCTGCGCCTGGTTGAAGCCGCGCTGGCGCTGGCGTGACGGCGACAACGGCAGCGCGACCACCGCGTCCGGAATGTCTTCGATGACCCGCGCGAGCGCGACGGCCAGGAAGTCCGCGCAGGCGAGTGCGCCGCGATACTTCAGCGCGAGCAGCAGGCGGTCGACGGGGTAGCCGTACACGAACGCGGCACGCGCGCAATCCCAGGGTGGCGGGCGTGCGAGACACTTGCCGCAGACAGTGCCGGTCGCAACGGGCAGCGCGCAGCCGGCGCACGCGCGGGTCAGCCGGGGCAGCGCGGACTCGCAGCGGGTGCAGACGAGGGCATGCCTGCTCGCCGCCGCGCACAGGACGCATTGCTGCGGCAGCGCGTGGCCCGCCGCGGCCAGCCAGGTGAGCATGCTGTCAAATAATCCAGGCGCGAAATTTGACATCTTCCCGGGCCTCCCCGACACTGCCGACGCGTTACTCGTTGCGCACAAAAGTAGCGGCGTCGGCGGTCGCGCGCCATCGGCCGAACGGATGAGCCTGCCTGGCGATGGCCAAACCAAGAACGACCCCGCATGAGCGCGAAGGGCCGCTCCCGAGTGCGAATAAGCCCCGAAGCGCGTAGCGCGGAGGGTAGTCCAGTGAGCCCGCAGGGCCGCCCCAAGGGCGAATTGCCCCGAAGCGCGAGAGCGCGGAGGATAGTCCACTGACCGCGACCGACATCGCCCGCACCGACCGCAACACCCCTCGCGGCGCGCCGCGCTGGACGCCGGCCGCCATCGCCGACCTGCTCGCGCGCCCGTTCAGCGACCTTCTGTACCAGGCCCAGGCCGTGCACCGCGCGCACCACGCGCCGAACGCGGTGCAACTGTCGACACTCGTCTCGATCAAGACGGGCGGCTGTCCGGAGGACTGCGGGTACTGCCCGCAGGCGGCGCGCTACCACACGGGGGTGGACAACCAGGACATGCTCGACGTGGACGCCGTGGTGTCCGCCGCGCGCGCCGCGCAGGACGCGGGCGCGACGCGCTTTTGCATGGGTGCGGCGTGGCGCGGGCCGAAGGCGCGCGACCTGCCGCCGGTGCTCGAGATGGTGGCGCGGGTGAAGGCGCTCGGCCTGCAAACCTGCGTAACGCTCGGCATGCTGAAGGACGGCCAGGCGCAGGCGCTGCGCGACGCGGGTCTCGACTATTACAACCACAACCTCGACACCGCGCCCGATTTCTACGGGCAGATCATCACCACGCGCGAATACGACGACCGACTGGCCACCCTCGCGCGCGTGCGCGATGCGGGCATCCACGTCTGCTGCGGCGGCATCGTCGGCATGGGTGAGACGCGCGCTCATCGCGCCGCGCTCATCGCGCAACTCGCAAGCCTCGACCCGTATCCGGAATCCGTGCCGATCAACCATCTCGTGCAGGTGGCGGGCACGCCGCTGCACGATGTGTTGCACGGACAGAGCGCGCTCGACCCGCTCGAGTTCGTGCGCACGGTCGCCGCCGCGCGCATCGCGATGCCGAAGGCGAAGGTGCGCTTGTCCGCCGGCCGGCGCGAGCTGGGCGACGCGGTGCAGGCGCTGTGCTTCCTCGCGGGCGCCAACTCGATCTTCTACGGCGATCGCCTGCTCACCACCGGCAACCCCGACGTCGCGGCGGACCGCGCGCTGTTCGACCGCCTGGGGCTGATGCCCGAGGCGTGAGCGACGAGGGCAGTTCCGCCGCAGACGGCGCGGCACGCATCGCCGAGCTCGAAGGCGCGCTCGCGGTGCGCCGCGACGAAGGGCTCGCACGCACGCGGCGCACCGTCGAGGCGCCGCAGGGCCGCGTCGTCACCGTCGACGGCCACGATCTCCTCTCCTTCGCTAGCAACGACTATCTGGGCCTCGCCAACGATCCCGCGCTCGTCGAGGCGGCGCGCGCGGCCGCGCTGCGCCGGGGCGTGGGCGCCGGGGCGTCGCACCTCGTGTGCGGACACACCGACCTGCACGAGGCGCTGGAGCGCGAGCTCGCGCAGTTCAGCGCGCCCTGTGCCGACGCGCGCGCGCTCACGTTCTCCTCGGGCTATCTTGCGAACCTCGCGATCCTCACCGCGCTCGCCGGGCGCGGCGACGCGGTGTTCGCCGACCGACTCGACCATGCGTGCCTTAACGACGGCGCGCTCCTGTCGCGCGCGGACTTGGTGCGCTACGCTCATGCCGACGCCGATGCGCTGGCGCATCGGATGCGCGCGTCGGCGGCGCGCCGCAAGCTCGTCGCCACCGATGCGGTGTTCAGCATGGACGGCGACTTGGCGCCCCTGCCGCGGCTCCTCGATCTCGCCCGCGAGCACGATGCGTGGCTGGTGGTCGACGACGCGCACGGCTTTGGCGTGCTGGGAGAGGGCCGCGGCAGCCTCGCGCATTTCGGTCTCGCGTCGCAGCGCATCGTGTACATGGGCACGCTCGGCAAGGCGGCAGGGGTGGCCGGCGCGTTCGTGGCCGCGCACCCGGCCGTGATCGAAACCATGCTGCAGACGGCGCGCCCTTACATCTATACGACCGCGGCGCCGGCGATGCTAGCCGCCGCGCTGCGGGCGGCCCTTCGCATCATCCGCGACGACACGGCACGGCGCGCGCATCTGTTCGCCCTGATCGCGCGCTTTCGCGAGGGCGCCCGCGGACTGCCATGGCCGCTCTTGCCGTCGCCGACCGCGATCCAGCCCCTCGTGTGTGGAGACAGCGCCGCGGCGGTGGCGCTGTCCGAGCGCTTGCGCGAGCGCGGCGTCTGGGTCCCGGCGATCCGGCCGCCCACCGTGCCCGCGGGCACCGCCCGCCTGCGGGTGTCGCTGACCGCCGCCCACACCGCCGCCGACGTGGATCGGCTGCTGGCCGAGTTGCGCGAGGCCGCGTGAGCGCGAAGGGTGGCCTTTGAGCAGGCTCCACGTCGACACCGCCGGCACCGGACCGCCGCTCGTCCTGCTGCACGGCTTCGCCATGCACGGCGGGCTCTTCGCGCCGATCGTGGACGGGCTCGCGCGCAGGCATCGCGTGCACGCCGTCGACTTGCCGGGGCACGGGCACTCGCCGGCGGCCTTCCCGTTCACGCTCGACGCGCTGGTTGCGGCGGTGGCGGGGCACATGAAGTCGCTCGGCGGGCCGGCGATACTCCTCGGCTGGTCGCTGGGCGGCATGGTCGCGCAACGGCTCGCCCGGACGCAGCCCGCGCTCGTCGACGCATTGGTGCTCGCCTGCACCACGCCGTGCTTCGTGGCGCGCGACGGCTGGCCGCACGCGATGGCCGCGCCCACTCTCGCCCGCTTCGGCGACGAGCTCGCGGCCTCGTACGAGGTCACGCTCGAGCGCTTCCTCACGCTGCAAGTGCAAGGCAGCGAGCGCGGGCGCGCAGCCCTGGCGGATCTGCGCGCGGCGCTGTTCGCGCGCGGCGCACCGTCGCGGGCAACGCTCGCGGCGGCGCTTGCGCTGCTCACCGCCACCGACCTGCGGGAGGAAGCGGGCGACATCGCGGCGCCGGCGCTGGTCGTGACCGGACAGCGTGACGCGCTCACCCCGGCGGCGGCGGGCGCCTGGCTCGCGAGCGCCATGCGCGACGCGCGCCACGTGGACATCGCCGGCGCCGGCCACGCGCCGTTCCTGTCGCATCGCGACGAGTTTGCCGCCGCCCTCGAGGTTTTCTTCGATGCCCGGTCCGCCGGCTTTTCCCGCGCCTGACCCGCGCGACGTCGACCCGCGCAGGGTGCGCCGGGCGTTCGGGCGCGCGGCGGGCACCTACGACGCCGCGGCCGTGCTCCAGCGCGAGGTCGGCGCGCGCATGGCGGCGCGGCTCGATTACGTGAAGATCGCGCCGGCGCTGATCCTCGACGGCGGCTGCGGGACCGGCGAGGCGATCGGCGAGCTCGCCGCGCGCTATCCGCGCTCGCGCGTGGTCGCGCTCGACATCGCCTTGCCGATGGTGGCGGCCGCGCGCGAGCGCGGGCGGCAGGGGCGCTCGCTCCTGCGGCGGCTCCTGCCGGCGCGCCGCGCGGGCGCGGCGCCGTGGTACCTGTGCGGCGATCTGAACTGCCTGCCGCTGCGCGGCGTCGCGTTCGACCTCGTGTGGAGCAACTTGGCGCTGCAATGGGTGAACGACCTGCCGCGCGCGTTCGCCGAATGGCGGCGGGTGCTCAAGGTCGGCGGGCTCGTCTCGTTCACCACGTTCGGCCCCGATACGCTCATGGAGCTGCGCCGCGCGTTCGCGCGCGCCGACGGGCACACGCACACCAACCGCTTCATCGATATGCACGACATCGGCGACATGCTGGTGGACGCGGGCTTCGCGGATCCGGTGATGGACATGGAGAAGATCACCCTGACGTATCCGGATGCCGGGGCGCTGCTGCGCGAGCTCAAGGGTCTCGGCGCGACCAACGCGACGCGCGGGCGCCCGCACGGCCTCATGGGCCGCGCCCGCTGGCGCCGGATGCTCGCCGCACTCGACGCGATGCGAGTGCAGGGGCGACTGCCCGCCACCTTCGAGGTCGTCTACGGCCACGCGTGGAAGGGCGAGCCGAAGCGCACCGACGACGGGCTCCCGATCGTGAAGCTGACGCGCGGGCGGCCGTGAGCCCGACGGGCCGTTCCCGAGGGCGAACAGGCCCCGAAGCGCGCAGCGCGCAGGGTAGTCCAAGCGCGCGGGGCGTCTTCGTCGCCGGCACCGACACCGGCGTAGGCAAGACGCGCGTGGCCGTGGCGCTGGTGCGGGCGTTGCGCGCGAGGGGCGCGCGCGTGGCCGGCATGAAGCCGGTGGCCGCGGGCATCGCCCCCGGGGCCGCCGCCAACGCGGACGTCGAGGCGCTCGCGCAGGCCGACGGCCTCGCGCTGCCGCTGCCTGACCGCAACCCCTACGCGTTCGCGGCGCCCATCGCGCCGCACCTCGCTGCACGCGACGAGGGTGTGGCGATCGAGCTCGCCGCCATCGCCGCCGCGTGGTCGCGGGTCGCGCGCGTGGCAGACACGATCGTGGTCGAGGGCGCGGGCGGCGTGCTGGTGCCGCTCGGGACGGACTTCGACATGCTCGACGTCGCGCGCCGGTTGCGCCTGCCCGTACTCCTCGTGGTCGGCGTGCGCTTGGGCTGCCTCAATCACGCGCTATTGTCGGCGCAGGCGATTGCCGGCCGCGGCCTGCCGCTCGCGGGCTGGGTCGCCAACCGTATCGACAGGTCCATGCTGCGCGCCGACGACAACGTCGCCGAGCTTCGCGCGCGGCTGCCGGCGCCCTTGTGGGACGACGTCGCCTGGGGCGCCGAGCCCGCGCTCGCAAAGGGCGCATCGGCCGTGAGTGGGGAAGCGTGCTAGTATTTTGCGCTTTGCAGCATCGATGGCATCGTGGTTTTGCAAGGGGGCGGTGCGCCGTGCGAGGTCGTGCGCCAAGGCCGCGGCGGGAGCACCGATGGCACGTTTGATCGGGGATGGTATGAGCAGGAAAGATCGCGAAAACCAGGCGGGCATCCGCCTTCTCACGCGAGGTGCCGCCGGCGCCGCCGCGCTCGCCCCGGCGCTGGCCCGGGCGCAATTCGAGTGGAACCTGCAGCCGCCGGTCACGCCGATCGCGCAGCAGATGTTCGATCTGCACTCGTACATCTTCTGGATCTGTGTCGTGATCTTCCTGCTGGTGTTCGGGGTGATGTTCTACTCCATCTACAAGCACCGCAAGTCGGTCGGCCACGAGGCCGCGCAGTTCCACGAGAACACCACCGTCGAGATCGTGTGGACGGTGATCCCGTTCCTGATCCTGGTGTTCATGGCCTGGCCGGCCACCAAGACCATCCTCGCGATGCGCGACACGACGGGCTCCGACCTCACGATCAAGATCACGGGCTACCAGTGGAAGTGGGGCTACGACTACCTGCCGGACGGCGTGGGCATCTATTCCATCCTCGCCACCCCGATTACCCAGATCCAGAACCGCGAGCCCAAGGGACCGCACTACCTCCTCGAGGTCGACCAGCCGCTGGTGGTGCCGGTCGACACCAAGATCCGCCTCATCATCACCGCCAACGACGTGCTGCACTCGTGGTGGGTGCCGGCGTTCGGCGTGAAGCAGGATGCGATTCCCGGGTTCGTGCGCGACACCTGGTTTAAGGCGCAGAAGACAGGCGTGTTCCGCGGCCAGTGCGCGGAGCTTTGCGGCAAGGACCATGGCTTCATGCCGATCGTGGTCGAGGTCAAGTCCAAGGAAGACTACGCCAAGTGGATGGCCGACCAGAAGCAGAAATTGGCGGCCGCCGCGGACGATCCCAACAAGGCATGGACGGAAGCCGAGCTGATGGCGAAGGGCGCGACGGTGTACTCCGCCAACTGTGTCGCCTGCCACCAGGCCAACGGCAAGGGCGTGGCGGGCGCGTTCCCGGCGCTCGACGGCAGCAAGATCGTGCTGGGGCCGGCCAAGGGGCAGATACACCTCGTGCTGAACGGCAAGCCCGGCACCGCGATGCCGCCATGGAAGCAGTTGTCCGACGTCGACCTCGCCGCGGTGATCACCTACACGCGCAACAGCTGGGGCAACAAGGCCGGCGACGTGATGCCGGCCGCGGTCAAGGCCGATCGCAACTGAAGATTCCGAAGCAAAGGACACCATGAGCACCGTCCCCCACCCCCACGCCCCCGGCGCCGACCACGCGCACGACGATCACGCGCATCACCACCCGTACGGGATCATGCGCTGGATCACGACGACCAACCACAAGGACATCGGCACGCTGTACTTGCTGTTCTCGCTGACGATGTTCTTCGTCGGCGGCGTGATGGCGCTCACCATCCGCACCGAGCTGTTCATGCCGGGACTGCAGATCGTCCATCCCGAGTTCTTCAACTCGCTCACGACCCTGCACGGCCTCATCATGATCTTCGGCGCGATCATGCCGGCGGCGGTGGGCTTCGCGAACTGGCAGATCCCGATGATGATCGGCGCGCCGGACATGGCGTTCGCGCGCATGAACAACCTCTCGTTCTGGCTGCTGCCGCCCGCGGCGCTCATGCTGATCGGCTCCTTCTTCGTGCCGGGCGGGGCCGCCTCCGGCGGCTGGACGCTGTACCCGCCGCTGTCGATCGAGATGGGCATGGCCATGGATCTGACGATCTTCGCCGTGCACATCATGGGCGCGTCGTCGATCATGGGGTCGATCAACATCATCACCACCATCCTCAACATGCGCGCGCCCGGGATGACGATGATGAAAATGCCGCTGTTCGTGTGGACGTGGCTCATCACCGCGTACCTCCTGATCGCGGTGATGCCCGTGCTCGCGGGGTCGGTCACGATGCTGCTCACCGACCGCCACTTCGGCACGTCGTTCTTCAACGCGGCCGGCGGCGGCGACCCGGTACTGTTCCAGCACGTGTTCTGGTTCTTCGGGCACCCCGAGGTCTACATCATGATCCTGCCTTCGTTCGGGATCATCTCCGAGATCATCCCCACCTTCGCGCGCAAGCCGCTGTTCGGCTACGCGTCGATGGTGTACGCGGTGGCGAGCATCGCAATCCTGTCGTTCCTGGTTTGGGCGCACCACATGTTCACCGTAGGCATGCCGGCCGCGGGGCTGCTGTTCTTCATGTACGTGACGATGCTGATCGCGGTGCCCACCGGCGTGAAGGTATTCAATTGGACCGCCACGATGTGGCGCGGCGCGATGACCTTCGAGGCGCCGATGCTGTTCGCGATCGGATTCATATTCCTGTTCACGATGGGCGGCTTCACCGGCCTGGTGCTCGCGATCACCCCGGTGGACATCCAGCTGCAGGACACGTACTACGTGGTCGCGCACTTCCACTACGTGCTGGTGGCGGGGTCGCTGTTCGCGTTCTTCGGCGGCGCCTACTACTGGCTGCCCAAGTGGACCGGCGTCATGTACGACGAGCGGCTCGGGAAGTGGCACTTCTGGTGCGCGATGATCACCTTCAACATCACGTTCTTCCCGATGCACTTCCTGGGGCTCGCCGGCATGCCGCGGCGGATCCCCGACTACGCCACCCAGTTCACCGACTGGAACATGATCGCGAGCATCGGGGCTTACGGCTTCGGACTGTCGCAACTCATCTTCGTGTACGCGCTCATCAAGTGCTTGCGCGGCGAAGGCGCCAAGGCGCCGGCCAAGCCGTGGGAGGGCGCGGACACGCTCGAGTGGACGCTGCCGTCGCCGGCGCCGTACCACACGTTCGAGACGCCGCCGGTGGTGAAGTAGTAGGCCGATGACGCGAACCCCCGCCCGCCACGAGCGAATGGACCCCCACGCTCCCCAGACCGCGAGGCTCGCCGCTCCCGGAGGGGGCGCGGTCAGTCCCTCGCGGCCCGTCGGAGCCGACCCGCGCCAGCGCGCCGCCAACCGGCGCACGGCGCTGATCCTCGCCTCGATCGCGGTTGTCTTCTTCCTCGGCATCGTGCTCGCCAAGTTCACGGGCGACGCGGGCACGAGCATGACCGTGCTGGGCTTCGCGGTGCTGCTGTTCCTGGCGCTCGCGATCGGACGGAACCTCAGGGGACAGCGGCGGCCGCGGTCCAGTCCCGAGGGACGCGTCGCCGAGCGGCCGCGGGCGGCCGACTCGAAGCCGGTCGATGCGCGGCGATGAGCCAACGAGCCCGCAGCCAATGACCAACGAGTCGGTCCGCCGCTCCAACCGCACGATGATGACGCGCCTGTGCGTCATCGCCGTGGCGATGTTCGGCTTCGGCTTCCTGCTCGTACCCTTCTACGAGAAGATCTGCGAGGTGACCGGCCTGCGCAACATCGCGCGGCCCGACGTCGTGGCGAACACCCAGGTCGACGCCACGCGCACCGTGCGCATCGAGCTCGACTCCAACCTGCGCAACCTGCCCTGGACCTTCAAGCCGCTGGAAACGATGATCGACGTGCATCCCGGCGAGGTGCGCCAGGTCGAGTACGAAGTGGTGAACACGACAGACCGGCCGGTCACGGGCCAGGCGGTGCCGAGCTACGGCCCGCAGTACGCCGGGCAGTATTTCAAGAAGCTCGACTGCTTCTGCTTCGCGAAGCAGACGCTGCAGCCGGGCGAGGTGCGCAGGATGCCGGTGGTCTTCGTGGTCGACCCCAAGGCGCCCGCGGAGCTTGTCACCATCACGCTGTCGTACACGTTTTTCGAGGTCGCCGGCGCGGCCCAGAAAACTTCCGGCGGAGTCGCGCCCGCGCAGCCGGACCGACTTGTCAACGGGGAGTCCTAGATGTCCGCAGCCACCGGGGGTGTGAAGCCCTATTACTACGTCCCGCAGCCGTCGCACTGGCCGATCACCGCGGCCATCGCGCTCCTGCTCATGGGGTCGGGCGCCGCGTTCTGGTTCAACAGCTATCCGATCGGGCACTGGATGGTCGCGATCGGCTTTGCCGTGCTCCTCTACATGTTCTTCGGCTGGTTCGGCACCGTGATCGGCGAGTCCGAGCAGCGCCTGTACAACAAGAAGGTCGATCTCTCGTTCCGCTGGGGGATGAGCTGGTTCATCTTCTCGGAAGTCATGTTCTTCGCCGCGTTCTTCGGCGCGCTGTTCTACATCCGCGCGCTGTCGGTGCCCGATCTGGGCGGGCTCGCGGCGAAGATCCTGTGGCCGAACTACGCCGCGCAGTGGCCGACCGCCGGCCCCTACGAGACGGGCCAGTTCACGCCGATGGGCGCGATGGGCATCCCGCTCCTCAACACCATCATCCTGCTCACGTCGGGCGTCACGCTCACCATCGCGCACCACGCGCTGAAGGCGGGGCATCGCGGCTCGCTCAAGCTCTGGCTCGCGATCACCATCGTCCTGGGCTTCCTGTTCGTCGGCCTGCAGGCGTACGAGTACATCCACGCCTATACGGAGCTCAACCTCAAGCTGTCGAGCGGCGTCTACGGCTCGACCTTCTTCATGCTCACCGGCTTCCACGGCCTGCACGTGACCATCGGCGCGACCATGCTGCTGGTCATGCTGGCGCGCGTGTTCAAGGGGCACTTCGACGCCGAGCACCACTTCGCGTTCGAGGCCGCGGCGTGGTATTGGCACTTCGTCGACGTGGTGTGGATCCTGCTGTTCGTCCTCGTCTATTGGATGGTGTGAGTGCTTCGTCTGCAAATTGCGTCACCCGCGGCCTTCGGCCGGCGGCGCAATTTGCAGCCGGTGATGTCACCGCGAAAAGCTCGGGGCGGCCCTTCGCTTTTCGCGTAGCACCCCTGGAGGCGCGCTGATCACAAGCGCGCTGCGCGCGCCGTTGCGTAGCGCGCGCGATGCGCGGCAGCGTGGCTTCGGTCGGGCTCAACGCAGGCCGCTTGGCCCGATCCAGCCCATGTAGTAGCTGAAGATCAGGAAGGCGATGAGGCTCACCGAGAGTGCCACGCGCACCGTGAGCATCCATACCACGCGCTTGCCGCGGCCCGCATCGCGATACAGGAACACGAGCGCGGTGAACAAGGCGACGACGATCGCGATCAAGACCGCAATCACGACTATCTTCATGTGCGTGCCTCCCCAACGGCCCAGTGTAGCGCGATGGACACGGGCGCGACGGTAGCAGGACGCAGGTTCCGGCCCGCGCTCCTGCCGACGCTTGCGGCATTCGCCGCGGCGGCGCTCTTTGTCGCCGCCGGCCTCTGGCAACACGACCGGATGCGCCAGAAGCTCGCGCTGCGGGCGCAGGTGGATGCCGCTGCGCGGCAGGCGCCGGTGCCGCTTCCGGTGACGACCGACTGGAGCGCGTGGCGCTATCGCCCGGTGCGGGCATCCG
>JADLEZ010000248.1 GCA_020845855.1 Burkholderiales bacterium | reverse complement strand
CGACGTCTGCCTTGAGCTTGTCCCACATCGCATGCTCCGCGAATTGCGCGCCGTACACGCCAGAAACGCTCCGGGTGGTGGCGCGGTGGCGGCCCCAGACGCTTTCGAGCGCACTCGATATCTCGCCGACCGTGGCGCGCGCGCGCACGGCGTCGATGGACAGCGCGAGGAGATTGCCCTGGCCGTTGCGCGCCGCGTCGGTCAGCGCCGCCAGCGTGCGCTCGACGGCAGCCGCATCGCGCGATTTCCTGATCCCGGCAAGGCGCCGAATCTGCGCCTCGCGCACCGCCGTGTTGTCGATCTGACGTGCCTCGATCGGCTCCTCGTGCGCGAGCCGGAACTTGTTCACGCCGACGATGACGTCGGAGCCAGCGTCGATGCGCGCCTGCTTCTCCGCCGCGGAGCCTTCGATGCGCAGCTTCGCCCAACCGGACTCCACCGCGCGGGTCATGCCGCCCATCGCCTCGACTTCCTCGAGGATCGCCCACGCCCTGTCGGCCATGTCCTGGGTCAGGCGCTCCATCATATAGCTGCCACCCCAAGGATCGACGACGTTGCCGATGTGCGTCTCCTCCTGCAGCAGCACCTGGGTGTTGCGCGCGATGCGCGCGGCGAAATCCGACGGCAGCGCCACCGCCTCGTCGAACGAATTGGTATGCAGGGATTGCGTGCCGCCGAACACCGCCGCCATCGCCTCGACAGCGGTGCGCACCACGTTGTTGTACGGGTCCTGCTCGGTCAGCGACCAGCCCGACGTCTGGCAATGCGTGCGCAGCATGAGCGACTTCGGGTTGCGGGGCGAGAACGCCTGCATGATCCGCCACCACAGAAGACGCGCCGCGCGCAGCTTGGCGATCTCGAGGTAGAAGTTCATGCCGATGCCGAAGAAGAACGACAGCCGCCCGGCGAAGTCGTCCACGTCCATGCCGCGCGCGAGTGCCAAGCGCACGTACTCGCGGCCGTCGGCCAGCGTGAACGCGAGCTCGAGGGCCTGGTTCGCACCCGCTTCCTGGATGTGGTAGCCCGAGATCGAGATCGAGTTGAACTTCGGCATGCGCTTGGCCGTGTACTCGATGATGTCGGCGACGATGCGCATCGACGGCTCGGGCGGGTAGATGTAGGTGTTGCGGACCATGAACTCCTTCAGGATGTCGTTCTGGATCGTTCCTGAAAGCGCATCCTGCGCAACCCCCTGCTCCTCGGCGGCGACGATGTAGCCCGCGAGCACCGGCAGCACCGCGCCGTTCATGGTCATCGACACCGACACCTTGTCGAGCGGAATGCCGTCGAACAGGACCTTCATGTCCTCGACCGAGTCGATCGCCACCCCGGCCTTGCCGACGTCGCCGACTACACGCGGGTGGTCGGAGTCGTAGCCGCGATGGGTGGCGAGGTCGAACGCGACCGACACGCCCTGCCCGCCGCCGGCGAGCGTGCGGCGATAGAACGCGTTGGATTCCTCGGCCGTGGAAAAGCCCGCGTACTGGCGAATGGTCCACGGGCGGCCCGCGTACATCGTGGGCTGCGGGCCGCGCACGAACGGCGCGAACCCGGGCAGCGTGTCGGCGTGGCGCAGGCCCGCGAGGTCGGCGGCGGTGTACAGCGGCTTGACGGTGATGCCGTCGGGCGTGTGCCAGGCGAGGCGGTCGACGTCGCCGCCGGGCGCGCCGCGCGAGGCGGCGCGGCGCCAGTCGTCGAGCGTGGGTGCCGGCGGGCTTTTCGGGTCGGAGTCGGGCAAGGTGTGCCTCGGTGCGCGGCCCGCGGGGCCGTCGACCCGCTATTTTACCTGCTGGCGGGTGTGACCGCCCGAGGGCTTACTTCTTGTAGCTCGAGTCGATGATGAACTCGGACGCGGAGCCAGGCGTCAAGGGCGGCATCGTCTCCTGCCGGCAGACCTCGGCTGGAACGCAAAGGTCGTCGAGGGATCCTTCGGGGTAGTGAAACGAGTAGTGATACCAGCGATACACCCCCCGCCTCAACGCCACCGGGCCGGATCGATAGTAGATCGCCGTGCCGGGAACGAGGACGAACTCCGGAACCGGCTGGTCGCCTCGCGGCAGCACCAGCGTATAGCGCCGCGACCACCCGCGAAGCTCGACGTACTCCTCATGGAGCTCGCCCTGCTCGCCCATGTCGGTAAGGAAGGCGAGCTGCGCGTGCCCGGCCGGCGCCAGCGAGGACAGGCTGGCCAGCGGTTTGAAGGCCAGGGGCGGCTTGAGGAATCCCACCTGGATGTCGAGCAGCGGCTCGGCCGGGCCATTGGGCCGGTAAGTGCTCGCATATGGGTCCCACAGCATGTCCGTATCGTTGGAAACCGCCACGTGAACGGGCTCGGAAATGTTTCGGGTGGCCACCGCGACCGCGTCGTCCTCCGCGCCCAGTCGACCCGTGAACACGACCTGCAGCAGGACATCCGTCGCGTTGATCGGAAGCACGCTATCGAAGACGAACGTCAGCTCCTGCAGCGGGCCTCCGCTCGCACCCGTGAAGGGCTGTAACGGCGAGACGACCGCTTCCTCCTGGTCGCTGCGGCAGCTAAAGCCCAGGAAGTTCGGACCGCCGGCGTCCCCGGACAGGTCTTCCCGATAGCACGTGTTGCGGCGGAACTTCAGGACGGCCCGCACGTGACCGGTCATGTCTTCGCCGGGCGTCGTGTTGCGCACGCGCAGCTTGACCTTGTCGAAGC
This sequence comes from Burkholderiales bacterium, assembly GCA_020845855.1. Classification (GTDB taxonomy): domain Bacteria; phylum Pseudomonadota; class Gammaproteobacteria; order Burkholderiales; family Casimicrobiaceae; genus VBCG01. Next base: position 24,873 of record JADLEZ010000248.1, on the reverse strand, counting down.
CGCACGTGTCCTTGCACTTCTGCGTCTTGTGATCCACCAGTGCGTACACCCCGTCCGCGGGCTTCGCAATTTCCATTCGCCCACGGAAGAAGTAGTTGACGAGTCCTGCGGAATACGCGACGGCGCGAGGAACGAGATGGACGTGCGCATCCCTGAAGTTCAGCTGGTTCAGCGCGAACATGCGCTGGGTGACGGCCGGGCCCTTGAGGTCCTCGTCGAAAATCGATTCGGTCGACGCACGCCGGTTCTCCACACTCGCACTGATGAGCGGGTCCCTCACCCAGTTGCCATGGAACTTCATGTTGCACGGCAGGTTCAGGGGACTCGAACAGAGCAGGGCGATGCCGGTGGGCACGGCGTCGGGTGCGAAAGCCTCGGCGATCGACTGCTCCTCGACGAACTCCGGGAGCGGCAGGGGAAACTCCGCGTGCGGCTTCACCGCGCCGCTCTCGTTACGGAAGTTGGTCCCCTCGCTGACGAAGCTGCTGTTGGTGAAGACACCGATGCCAAACGTCCCCACGAAGAGATCGCGAGGCTTCTTGAATCGGCTGCGATGCTCGGGGAACACCGGCCTGATGTCGCCGAATGCCCGATCGATCACGCTTTGCACCGCACCGGAAACCCCGGTAAGCCCCGCGGTGTACTTCTCGTAGCGGCTGGGGTGGAACGGTCCGAGATCGATCTCACCCAGCCAGTCATTGTGCAGGTCGTTGCGCGTGTGCTGGGGTTGGGCCTGGTCCTGCAGGTGGTGCACGATCATGCCCAGCGTCTGGAACGTCAGCGCCCAGGCTTGATTGCGGCCGCCCACGGCATTGGCTGGTCCCTCGCTGGTGAGGGCGTCGTAGAAGTATTGCCGCGCATGACGATACGAGTACAGCTGACGGTCGTCGCGGGCATTGGGGTCGTCCTGCAACGCCCAGTCCGGCGACGGCCAGCCGTGCAAGACGCCGGCCGTCAAGCCTTGGCCCTGGTGCGCAGGATCGTAGAAGTGATGCAGCGAGCGGTCACCCGGAATGTCCTCCAGCACGGCGCCGCACGCGAGTACTTCGCGCAGCGACAGGAACGCCTTCTCGTCGCATTCCTTGCGCCCCGTTCCGAACCATGTCGATGTCGGGGTCAGCTTGAAGAGCCTGTCGTCGAGAAACTCGTCGATCCCGAGCTGCTTGCGCAGGGATAGTCCGAATATGTCGGACTTCTGGTACACGGCGAGGGTGAGGATCCAGTGCGTGTCGATTTCGTACGCCTGCGTCGCCGGGGCCGTCGCAAGGCATGCCACAAATGCGCAACTGGACGCAAGGAAGCGATTCATGGGTGCGCCTACATGGAATCGATGCGCCAGACGCCGCTCTCGTCCGGCGCGAAATCGACGAAGTACACGCGCAGGCGACCGTTGATCTCGCGCGTGACGGCATAGGATGCGCCTTCGGTCCCGATCGCCACGCCCGCGAAGCCCTTGAACGTATCGAGGATCTGGCTCATCGACGGCGCCAGCGTGTCGAACACCGGCCCGAAGCGATCCTTCATCGGCGGACTGAGTGACTGCATCGCGGCCGGCTTGTTGTTGCTGTCGAGGGCGACGATGAAGTCGCGGAATATCGCCTGGAACATCTGATCCATGGCTGCGAAGTCGCGCACGACCACGGTCACGGTCTGCGTGTACGTCAGGTTGCCGCCGTAATTGATGGTCACGCGCGGCTGGTACACTCCGGGCGCCTCGAACGTGATATAGGCCAGCGTGCCGGGTGGCAACTGCGCCGTATCGAGCACGCCACCCCCGATATTGGTGATCGAGTACGTCGTCATCGCAGTTGCGACGCGCGACGTATAGCGGATCGCGACGCGCTTGGGGGCGTAACCGTCCGCGGGGTCGGCGTAGACGCGCAAGGGCGCATCCGCGGTGCTGGTGACCACGCGTGTCTGGGTCAGCGTCTCGCCCGATTGCGTGGTCAGCTTGATCTGGAACGTGTTGGCACCCGGCGCGAGCGGGACGTCGGCGAGCGCGAAATTGCCGCGCCCGTCCATCGCGGCCACGACGCCGTTGACGGTGATCCCGCTGTTGGCGGGCGCGCCGTAGGTGCCCACGATGTCGACGAAATCGACGCCGACTGTCGCGTTCGTCGCGGGCGACGTGATGGCAAGCGCGAGCCCGCCCGCCGTCAGGAGGACGGGCGCGCTGACCGCAATCGCACCGCGCGAATCCACCGCGCGCGCCGTGAGGGTGTGCGTGCCCGTCGGAACGTTCGACCATGCGAAGCGATAGGGCGCCGCCGTGACCGTCGCGAGCAAGGTCGGGCCGGCGTAGAACTCGACCCGCGCGATGCCGCCGTCGCTGTCGCTCGCTTCCGCGACGAGGTCGACGATGCCGCCGGCCACCACGACCTGCCCGCCGCCCGGCGAGGTCAGTGCGACGGTCGGAAGCGCGTTCGCGGTGATCGTGACATTCACGGGCGTCGACGTCGTTACCGCGCCCGAGCTGTCCGTTGCCTTCGCCGTGATGGCGAAGGTGCCCGCGGCGAGGATCATCCCCGTTATCGAATACGGCGCCGACGTGTCGGCCCCGATGAGCGTGCTGCCCGCGAAGAACTCGACCTTGGCGATCGCGCCACCGGCATCGCTGGCGGTCGCCGAGAGCGTGAACGGGACGCCGGCGTAGTACGACTGCCCCGCCGCGGGTGCGGTGAGCGCCACGCTCGGGGGCGTGTTGTTGCCGATCGTGATGTCGACCGCCGTGCCGAGGCGTGTGCCCCCCTGGTTGTCGACGGCACGCGCGTTGACGGAGTACGTGCCCGCGGTCGCGGCCGTCCAGGTCGCCGTGTAAGGCGCCGCGGTCGCCGTCGCGACCACGGCTCCCGCCACCGTGAACTCGACCTTTGCGATCGAGCCGTCCGGGTCGGATGCCGTTGCCGCCAGCGCAACCGCGCTGCCCACCGCGAACGACTGCCCCGCGGAAGGTTGGGTGAGCGCCACATTGGGCGGCGCATTGCCGCCGGCAACCGTCGCCGAAACGGGCGTGGACGTGACGCGCGGCCCGCTCAGCACGATCCCGCGCGCCGTGAACGAGTGCGCGCCGGCCGGTACCGAAACGACGAGACGATACGGCGGCGACGTCACGGTGCCCAGCAGCGTGGTACCACCGCGATAGAACTCGACACCGGCCAGCGCTCCGTCGGGCGCGCCGACCTCGGCCTCGAGCACCACGGGGTTCGTTACCGTGGCGCCGGGCGCAGGGCTCGTGAGCACCACGGCCTGCAGCCGGCGCATGAGCAGGACTTCGACATACACGGGCCTTGCGTTGCCGACGGCGCCGGCGTTGTCGGTGGCCTCGGCGGAGATCACGTGGACGCCGTCGCGCGCACCGCTCCACGTCCCTGCGGCGGAAGCGCCCGTGCCGCTGAAGCCGGGATACCCGTCGTCCGGGCGAATGCGCACGCTGGCAACACTCCCGTCGTCGTCGGTGGCGCTCGCGGCGACGTCGAACGGCACTTGATAGAGGTAGCGTTTCTCGTTCGGCGGCGACGTGATGGTCACGACGGGCGGAGTCGCGGCATCGCGCACGATGACCGTTCGCGCTTCGGTCTCGGCGGTGAAGCCCGCCTGGTCGTGGAGACGGACAAGGACCGAATGCGTGCCCGCGCCGACGTTGCGCCACGCGGCGGCGTACCGGTTGTCGCTGGCGGGAGGCAAGGTGGCAATCACGCTGCCGTTGGCGATCACCTCGACCCTGGCCACGGCATCGCCAACCGCTTGGGTCGAGGCGGATGCGGCAATCACCACCGTGGCCGGCGCGTTGAAGACCGCATTCATGTACGGGGACGGCGTGTCGATGGTGATCGCCCATGGCGTGCGATTGGGCACGGTGATCGTCGCCCAGGCTTCGTTCGTTCCTCCGGCGTCGTCGGTGGCGACGGCGGTGACGCCGTAGTACTCCGGCTCATCGCAGGTGCTGGGGTAGCAGCTTTCGTGCGTGAACGGCACGCTCGGCCACGTGATGCGATACGGCGGTGCGGTCACGGTGCCGATGAGCTTGCGCGCCGGCTCCGGATCCTGCGTCGTGGGACCCGGGGTGTAGTAGAACTTGACGTTGACGACGCGGCCGTCGGCATCGACCGCGGTCGCGGTCAGCGTGATGTCGGGAGGCGCGGTAGCCGGGAACGCCTGGTTGTCAAGCGGGCTCGTGAGTGTGACGGCCGGCAGCTGGTTCTCGACCGCGGTCACCGTGACGGGTGCGGACGTCGTGAGCGTGGCCTTGCTGTCGGTCGCCACGGCCGTGAGCGTGTGCGTGCCGACCGGCAGCGTGGTCGTGATCGAGTACGGATTGGACGTGTCGGTGCCGAGGAGCGTGGTGCCGGCGCGGTAGAACTTGACGTTGGCGATCGTGCCGTCGGCGTCGCTTGCCGTGGCCGTGACGACCACCGGCGCGCCGGCGACGACCGTCGTCCCGTTCGCGGGTGCGGTCAAGGCGACGATTGGCGCCTGGTTGGCAACCACCGTCAGCGTCCGCGGCGCCGACGTGGTCGTCGCACCCAGGTTGTCGGTCGCCCTGGCTGTAAGCACGTACGTGCCGATCGGCACGTTCGACCACGCATAGCTGTAGGGCGAGGTGGTATCCGTTGCGAGCAGGGTGCCGTCGCGGAAGAACTGCACTTTGGCGACGCTGCCGCCGGCATCGCTTGCGTTCGCGCTGATCGTGACGTTGACCGGCGCCACGACCGTCGTGTTGTTGGCGGGCGCCGTCAATGCGACGGTGGGCGGCGCGTTGACCTTGACCGTGATGGCAGTGGAGGTCGTCACCGCACCATTGTCGTCGGTGGCCTTGGCGGTGAGGCTGTAAGTGCCGCCGGCGACGTTGCTCCAGGTGAAGGCGTATGGAGCCGCGGAGTCGGTATTGAGGCGGGTCGCTCCCTGGTAGAACTCGACCTTGGCGACCGTGCCGTCGCTGTCGGCCGCATTCGCCGTGATGGCGATCGTGGCCGGCGCCGTGTAGGCCGCGTTATTGGCCGGTGCGGTGATCGCCACCGTAGGCGCGACGTTGGCCTTGACCTGGATGTTGACCGTCGCCGACGTCGTCACGCCACCCGCGTTGTCGTACGCCTTGGCCGTCAGCGCATAGGTGCCGACGGCCACGTTCGACCACGCGTACGAATACGGCGAGGTCGTGTCCGTGCCGAGCAATGTGCCGTTGCGGTAGAACTCGACCTTGGTGACGGTACCGTCGCTGTCGGCTGCGTTGGCGGCGATGGTGATCGCGGCCGGCGCCACGAACTTCGCGTTGTTTGCCGGCGCGGTAATGCTCACCGTCGGCAAGACCGCCCACGCCTGCGTGCACAGCGCGAGCGTGGCAACGGCGCCCGCAAGCCGCGCTGCCCTCACTGGCAGGCTCCTGCCTGGTTCACCGGCATGAAGCGGTCTTCCGAGGAGTAGCCGTCGAAGTACGTCGCGCCGCGATACGTGGCCTTGACCGATCGGGCGCCGGCCCGGAGCGGCACGGCCTTGCTGGCCCGGCTCTCGACGACTGGGGCGGTGCCCATGCTCGCGCCATCGACGAAGAACTCGACGGTGCCCGTGCTGTTGGCGCCTGCGACGTAGGCGCTGAGCGTGCCCGACGGCGCGCACAAGGGCAGCGGGTTGGTGAAGGAGACAGGCGTGCGGCCGACACTGAACCGCGTCAGCGCGCCGTTTGCGACCCACGCGTGGCCCCAGCCGTCCACCGCAATCGCCGTCGGATGGTAGCGCGCGTAGGGCGTGTAGTACCTGACGGTCAGCGCGGGGTCGAACACGTACCGCAGCGACACCGGGTACTCGGTGCTGATGGCGTCGACGTGCTGCTCGAAGTAGCGCTCGTACATGCTCGTCTCGCCGGTCGCGAAGATCTGCCCCGCCGCGTCGCGGGCGAGCGCTACCGGTGCGAACTGTCCGTAGGGATTGGCGCCGCATTCGGCGAGCTGCGTGCCATACATCGGCAGCACGACGGAGCCCTGGATCTGCGTAGCGTCGGCGTTGAGCTTCGTGACGAATCCCATCTCCCCCTCCATCGATTGGCCGGCGCAAGTCAGGAGGTTGATGGGATACATCGCCGGCGGGACCATGGGGAAGTCTCTCGACGCGGTCTTGCCGCCGACATGGATCGCACCCGACGCGGGATCGACGAGCACGCTCGTCACCCGGTCGCGCATGGCGCCGCCGAGCCGCGCCGAGAACACGATCCCGCCAGTCGGGCTCAACTTGGTGACGAAGCCGTGCGAGGCGTGCATCGACCACGTCCGGTAGTACCGGACCGGCGTCTTCGACCCGAGGTCGATCGCACCCGGTGTGGCGCGCACGCCGGGCGAGGCCTGCCCGCCGACCACCGCATTGCCTGCCGCATCGACCGCGATCGCGAAGCCGGTCTGGACGAAAGGAATCGAGCTGCCGCAGGCTTCGCCTTGCGTTCCCGCGTACCCGAGGTAAGTGGCATACAGCGTGGTCTGCGCGGTGGGATCGAACTTCACCACGAACGGCGCGACGCAGCTCCCAGCGACGCTGCTGGTCGGGTATGCCGCACCCGGCGTGGTCGCAAGTCCCCCCGTGGCGCTGCCGGTCAGGTAGATGTTGCCCGCGGCGTCGAGGGCGATCGCCCCGACGCTACGGATAGCCGGGTCGAGCGGCGGCGACAGGCGGGTCACCTGCCCGGCGGCACTGACGCGAAACACGTGCTTGACGGTCGCGCGCACGTACGCGCCACCCACCTGCGGGAAGTTGCGGCTGCCGTCGTACGCCACGAGGTAGACCGAGCCGTCCGCTGCCACGGCCATGCCGCGCGCTTCATCCTCGGCGAAGCGCACCGGCGGTCGCGTCCATTCCAGCTTGCTTGGTGCCCCGACGACAGCGACCCAGAGCTGGTGTTGCGTCGCCAGATCCAACTTCGCGACGTAGCGCAAGTTGTAGCCCGCGTTGGCCACCACCCCGCTGTCGATGCCTGGATAGTCGTAGCTGTCGAGGGCGCCGCCGACGTAGGCCGTCTCGCCCGGCCCCATGACCAGCTCGGTGCCGGCGCGGGTGATACCCCCGGAGATCATGTAGCGCTGCGCGACTGCGCCGGGGCTTGCTGCCAGCGCAAGCAGTACCACCAGTGACCGGATCGCTGCGCGCCCTTTCGCCACCGCCGCCTCCCCCGCAATGCGTGGAAGGATGCTAGACGGGGCTCAGCGGATCGTCACCTGTTTAAAAGTACAGTGGATTTCGCCCGCCCCGAAGGGCGCCCGAGCATCACGCGATCGCAAACCGCTTTGACGCGGGCGCGCGCACCTGTCACTTTCGACAGGTCAGACGTCGAAGCTGCCGCTGTCGAAGTCGCCCGGATCGCCGGCGAGGTCCGCCGAATCGCTGTCGGGGAGCTTCTGCCAGGGGTCGTCGGTGAGCTCGCCACCCGACCCGGACAGCGAGCTCGCCTCGGGGTGCTGGTCGAAGAACCGGTTCGCGATCACGGTGCCGAGCACGGAGCCGGCGAGGCTGCCGAGGAGACTGCTCCCGAACATGCCGCCGAAGCCCATGCCGGGTGCGGCCCCCATGCGGTTCCAGGCGCGCTCCGTCGAACCCGGCTCGCGCAGCTCGGCGCGGGTCGCGACCCGCGCGAGCGCCCCGGGCGCATCGCCGGCGCGCAGCGCCGCACCTCGCTCCGCGGCGGACATCGTACCCGCGAACTCATCCAGGAGCCGGCGCCGCTGCTCGGGGGTAAGCTGGGCGAACGCCTCGGCGTGCGCCTGCTCGATCGCCTCCGGCGGCGCGGTGCGCACGAGATAGCGATAGCGGGCGATCGCCTGCTCGTCCGCGCCGGACGCCGCGGCGTCCTTGCCAAACCGGTCGAACCAGCCCATGCGGCCTCCTTGCCTGCGTGGTTGTCCTGCCGCCCGATATGGGGCCGGCGCGCGCGCCTTCAACCGAGCGCTTGGTCTTCGGACGCCGGCACGTTGGCCTCCAACTCGGCGAGCCAGACGTTCGCGTTGCCGTCCGAGGGCGCCCGCCAATCGCCGCGCGGCGAGAGGCTCCCGCCGGTCGTCACCTTCGGCGAGTTGGGCAGCGCCGAGCGCTTGAACTGGCTCTGCGCGAAAAAGCGGCGCAGGAACACCGCGAGCCACTGGCGAATGGTCGCGAGGTCGTACGCGCGGCGCGCGCTGTCCGGGAATTCGGGCGGCCACGGCCCGCGCGCGGCATCGTGCCACGCGTGCCAGGCGAGGAACGCGACCTTCGACGGCGGCAGGCCATAGCGGGTGACGTAGAAAAGATTGAAGTCCTGCAGCTCGTACGGACCCACCACCGCCTGCGTGCTCTGCAGGTCGCCCGTCGCGCCCGCGGGCACGAGCTCCGGCGAGATCTCGGTGCCGACGATGGACAGGATGACCTCACTCGTCGCCCGGTCGAACTGCCCGGTGCGCGCAACCCAGCGCATGAGGTACTGAATCAGCGTCTTGGCGAGCGACGCGTTGACGTTGTAGTGGCTCATGTGGTCGCCCACGCCGTACGTACACCACCCGAGCGCCAGCTCCGACAGGTCGCCGGTGCCCACGACGAAGGCACCGCGCTGGTTCGCGAGGCGGAAGAGGTAATCGGTGCGCAGTCCCGCCTGCACGTTCTCGAACGTGACGTCGTACACCTCCTCGCCCCGGGCAAACGGATGCCCGAGGTCGGCGAGCATTTGCCGCGCCGCAGGCCGGATGTCGATCTCCTCGCCGGTGACGCCGAGCGCGTTCATGAGCACCCACGCATTGGCCTTGGTCTTAGCCGACGTCGCAAACCCCGGCATGGTGAAGGCGAGGATGTTCCGGCGCGGCAAGCCCAGCGCATCGAACGTGCGCGCGGCGACGATCAACGCGTGCGTGGAGTCGAGCCCGCCCGACACGCCGATCACGACGTGCTTGCCGTTGGTCGCCTCGAGGCGCTTGCGCAAGCCCTGGATCTGGATGTTGAACGCCTCGTAGCAGTCGCGGTCCAGCCTTTGCGCATCGTCCGGCACGTAGGGAAAGCGGTCGACGCTGCGCACGAGCCCGACGTCGCGCTCGTGCGCGCCGTGCGCGAAGCGCACCCGGCGGAACGCGGTTTCCGGATGGCCCGCCGCGGCGGCCGCGCTGTTGAACGTCGGCGTGCGCAGGCGCTCGAGCCGGATGCGCTGGACGTCGATATCCGCCACCGCCATCTGGCGCTGCGCGGGAAAGCGCTCGGTGGCCGCGAGCTGCACCCCGAGCTCGTGGATCGTCGCCTGGCCGTCCCACGCCAGGTCGGTCGTGCTCTCGCCGGGTCCCGCCGCGGAATAGACGTAGGCAGCCTGGCAACGCATCGACTGCGAGGCGCAGAGCAGCGCGCGCTCCGCCGCCTTGCCGACCACCGCGTTCGACGCCGACAGGTTGCACAGGATGAGCGCGCCGGCGAGCGCGCCGCGAGTCGACGGTGGTGCGGGCGCCCACAGGTCTTCGCAGATCTCGACGTGGAAGGTGAAGTCGGCCTGGTCTTGCGCCTCGTAGACGAGGTCGGTCCCGAACGGCACGGTCTGGCCGGCCACCGTGATGTCGCGGCCCGTGATGCCGAATCCAGGCGCGAACCAGCGGTGCTCGTAGTACTCGCGGTAGTTGGGTAGGAACGATTTCGGCGTGACGCCGGCGATGCGGCCGTCGGCAATCACCACCGCGCTGTTGTAGAGGCGCTGGTTGCGGCGCAACGGCGCCCCCACCACGAACACGCAGGTCAGGCTGCGCGACGCGTCGACCAGCTGCGCAATCGCCTGCTCCACGCCGTCGAGCAGCGCGTCCTGCAGGACGAGGTCGTCGATGGCATACGCCGACAGCCCGAGCTCCGGGAACAGCATGAGGTCGACGTCGCGCGCTTGCGCTTCGCGCAGGAGCTCGAGCGTCTCCTGGCCGTTGCGAGCGGGGTCGCCGACCGCGATCCGCGGCGTACATGCCGCAACCCGCACGAAGCCTTGCGCGTGCAGCGAGAAAAAGGGCTTGCCCATGCGGGGATGGTAACGGAACGGCGCGCGGGTCGGGGAGCTTGCGGCGTCCTGTGTGTAATCCGCGCAACACCGGGGCAGCCGGTCATCCGAGTCAGGCGTCGTCCTACAGAAAGCCCGGCGCACACCGCGATAAGGTGGCGGCGCGATCGGAGGCGGCGCGCCGCGGGCGCAGTCGAAAGTCTCCACATGGAGGGTAGTTCGTGAGCCTGCGCGTTGCGCTGGTCGAGGATTCGGCACGTATTCGCGCCAGGCTGGCGGAAATGCTGGCCGAGATCCCGAATGTCGCCATCGCGTTCGCCGCGGAGACGGAAGGCGAGGCCGTGCGGCTCTTGGCCTCCGAGCCCTGGGACGCCCTGATCCTCGACTTGCAGCTCAAGGTGGGCACCGGGCTTGGCGTGCTGAAGGCGATGCAGGGCCTGCTTGCGCGCGAGTCGCGCACGGCAATAGTGTTCACCAACTACGGCTTTCCCCAATACCGCGAGCGCGCGCTGGGGCTCGGCGCGCATCATTTTTTCGACAAGGCGCGCGACTTCCCCGCGCTGCGCAAGGTGCTGGAGGAGCTCGCGGCCAACGCGTAGCCCCTTTCGTGTCATCCCGAGCGAAGCGAGGGATCCGCAGTTCGTACCAGCAGATCCCTCGGCGCAGGCGCCTCGGGATGACACAGGACGGAGGGTGCAGGGCTCGTCTCCCGATCGCCCAACCGGCTTGCCGCCGCGCAGACTCCTACCCGCGGACGGCACCGTCACGCCGCCCGCACATCACCACCAGGTCCGGCCCATCGCGTTCGGCAAGCCAGTTGCGGCCGGCCATCTGGTCGCGCAGCTAACATTGCACGCAAACCTGCATCCACGCCGCCATGTCCATTCGCCTGCAGCTGTTCGGCTCGCCCAAGATCGACTTGGGCGGCGAGTCGTTCGTGCTGCCGTTCGAGCGGCGCAGCCAGTTGCTCGTGCTTCTCGCCCTGAAGCGCGCCTGGGTTGGCCGGGCGGAACTGGCCGCGATGTTCTGGCCCGAGCAGTCCGACAAGCTCGCCTACGCGAACTTGCGCAAGACGCTGTTCCGGCTGCAGGCGGTGCCGTGGGGCCGCGGCGTCGAGGTCGAGGGCGGCGCCGTGCGCGTCGCAGCCGCCACCGACGTCGCCGACTTCGAGTCCGCGTTGCGCGAGCAGCGGACTGCCGACGCGCTCGCGTTGCGCGGCGGCGAACTGCTCGCCGGATTCGAGGACGCCGCCAACGAGCCATGGCAAAGCTGGCTCGGCTTCGAGCGCGACCGGTTGCGTGGCGCGTGGCGCGGCGCCGCGTTGACCCGCCTCGGCGCCGGGCTCGATCCCGCGGAGGGTATCGACCTCTCGGCGCGGCTCCTCGAAGCCGATCCGCTCGACGAAGCGGCGCTGCGCGCGCACATGGCTTGGCTTTCTCGTGCAGGACAGAAGGCGCGCGCCCGTCAGGCATACCAGGCGTTCGCCGGCCGGCTAAGAGCGGACCTGGGTCTCGCGCCCGGCGCGGACCTTGCGGCGCTGCACGACGGTCTCGGCGCGGCCGCCGTCGCCGCCTCCGAAGTCGAGGCGACCGCGGCGTCGGCGCCCGAGGGCGACTTCGTCGGCCGCGCGATCGAGTTGAAGCGCATCGGCGAGCTGATCGCGCAGGGCGACTGCCGACTCGTCAACCTGATCGGGCCGGGCGGCGTAGGCAAGACGCGCCTCGCGCTGCGGGCGCTGCGCGAGCTCGCCGCGGCATTCCCGGACGGCGCCGTCTTCGTTCCGCTCGAAGACGTCGCCGGCGCGGAGCAGGTCGGCGCGCGGATCGCGCGCGAGATCGGCGTCGACTTGAAGCGCAACGCCGACCCGCAGACGCAGCTCATCGACTTCCTGCGCGCGCGCCGGACGCTGCTCGTGCTCGACAACTTCGAGCACGTGATGGGTGCCGGCGCCGCAATCGAGCGCATGCTCCTCGCCTGCGCCGGCTTGCGCGTCGTTGTCACGTCGCGCGTGCGGCTCGGCATCGCGCAGGAGCACCTGCTGCGCATAGACGGACTGCCGTACCCCGAGCCGGAGGACGCCGATAGCCTGGAGGCGTTCGACGCGGTTCGCCTGTTCGTGCAAGCCGCCCGCCGGGTCGAGCCGGCGCTGGCGCCCGCGGCCGAGGCGGCGGCGATCATCGCCATCTGCCGCGAAGTCGAGGGCCTGCCGCTTGCGCTCGAGCTTGCCGCGGCGTGGACCCGCGTGCTGTCGTGCACGGCGATCGCGGCGGAGCTCGGCCGGAGCGCTGACCTGCTGCGCGCCGGCGATGCCGCGCATCCGCAGCGCCACGCGAGCATCGAGGCGGTCTTCGACCAGTCGTGGCGGCTGCTGGCGCCGGTCGAGCGCGACGTGCTCGCGCGGCTCGCCGTCTTTCGCGGCGGCTTCACCGCCGACGCGGCGCGCTCAGTCGCCGGCGCGCCGCTTCCGGTGCTGGCGGCGCTCGCCGACAAGTCGCTCGTGCGCAAGGACGGCGAGCGCATGCAGATGCACCCGCTGGTCCATCAGTTCGCCGCCGCGCGGCTTGGCGGCGGCGATGCACGGATCGCGGCCGAAGCGGCGCACGCGCGCTGGTTCCATCGGCTGCTCGCGCACACCGGCCGCGCGGTCGCCAGCGGCGACCGGGAGACGATGCGCCAGATAGATACCGAGTTCGAGAACTGCCGGGCGGCGTGGCTGTGGGCGGCCGATCATGACGCGGCCGACCTGCTCCGGCAAAGCGAGTCGGGGCTCCTCAACTACTGCGACCATCGCCTGCGCAACGAAGAGGCGCTGGCGCTGACGCGCGCCGCGCTCGCCTCCGCCGGCGTGCGCGCCGATCCGAAGACCGAAGCGCACTTGCTCGCGCGCGGCGCGCACATCGAGTATCGGCTCGATCGGTACGCGGAGGCCGAAGCAACGGCGCTGCGCGCGCTCCCGCTGCTACAAGCCGCGCGCAATCGTGTGGCGGAAATCCTGTGCCTGAACGTATTGGGCTCGTGCTGCCTGCGCGGCGGACGCTATGCGCAGGCGCGGCAGCACTACCGGCATGCATTGCAGCTCGCGCTGGCAAGCGGCGACCCGACGCACGTCGCGGCGGCGCAGGACCACGTCGGGCTGGCGGAAAAGGCGCTCGGCAACTTCGACGAGGCGCTGCGCCTGTCGCTGCAATCGCTGCTCACGCACCGGCGGATCGGCGACGTCGCCGGCGAGGCGCTGTGCCTCAACAATCTGGGCGACCTGCACCTCGCGCGGGGCGAGCCCGCGGCCGCGAGTCCCTACCTGCGCGACGCGCTCGCTCTGTGCGACCGGTTGGGACTCGACGGTCCGCGCCTGTACATCCTGACCAATCTTTCCGAGATCGCGGTCCTCGACGGCGATCTTACTGCCGCCGAAGGGTACGCGCGGCGCGCGCTCGATCTCGCAACCGCGGTGGGCAACCGGCCGATCGGAGCCTCGATGCGGCTGCAGTTCGCGCAGCTCGCGCTGCTGCGCGGTGACCTGGCGGCCACGCGCCAGGGCCTTGCGGAGGGGCTGGCGCTCGCCGTCGCCGCCGGCGTGCGCTCGCTGCAATTCGCCGGCGTCATTCTGTTCGCGGAGCTGATCGCGGCGGCAGGGGACGTCGGCTGCGCCCGCAACCTGCTCGAGTTCGTGATCCGGCATCCGGACCTGAGTGCTGCGTTGCGCCGCGAGGCCGGCGAGCGCCTCACCCGCCTGCCGGCCGCGGACGGGCCGCTGCCTGCCTGGCCGGGTCTCGACCTCGACGAAATCGTCCATCGCATCGCCGGCGAGATCCCGCTCGCCCACGCGCCGCTGGTCGCCCTGCTGCGCGGCGCGAAGTAGCGGTTCCCGCCTCCGCGGCCGGGGCGCCCGGCCGCTGCCCGCCCCCTCCCGGGGCGTGGAACGCTCGTGCAACGCCTGCCGGCGCACAGTCCGCTCCTCATTGACGAAAGGACGGATATGAACACCCACACGCAAGTCCACGTCGGCGCAGCGCTCGTCGCCGACCTGCGCGCCGAAACGGACCGGTTGCTGCGCAAGCTTCGCCTCGCGTTGCGTCGGTTCCTTCTCGACCGGCAGCGGCGCCGGGAAGCGGCTCGCACGAGTGCCGCGCTGCACGCGCTCGATTCGCGCGCGCTGCGCGACCTCGGCTTCGATCGCAGCGAGATCGGTTCCGTCGTCGCCGAGATGACCGGCGACGCCGAATGTACGCGGATTCGTTAGCAGCAGGCTGTACCCACCCACCCAAGGAGCAGACCATGTCCCTTTTTATCGACACACCCGTTGCCGCGCCCGACTTCGCGGCCCTCAAGCAACGCCAGCAGGCCACGTGGGCCAGCGGCGACTACGCCATCGTCGGCACCACGCTGCAGATCGTCGGCGAGTCGCTCGCCGAGGCCGCGGACATCCGCGCCGACGAGCGCGTGCTGGACGTGGCCGCCGGCAACGGCAACGCGACACTCGCCGCGGCGCGCCGCTTCGCGCGCGTCACGTCGACCGACTACGTGCCGACGCTGCTCGAGCGCGGCCGCGCGCGTGCGCTGGCCGAGGCGCTGCCGGTCGAGTTCGAGGTCGCCGACGTCGAGAACCTGCCGTATGCCGACGGCAGCTTCGACGTCGTGCTCTCCACGTTCGGCGCGATGTTCGCGCCCGACCATGCGCGCACGGCCCGCGAGATGCTTCGCGTGCTGCGCAGCGGCGGCCGCCTCGGCATGGCGAACTGGACGCCGGGGGGCTTCATCGGCCGGCTGTTCAAGATCATCGGCGCACACCTGCCGCCGCCGGCCGGCGTGCAGCCGCCGCCGCTGTGGGGCACGCAGGCGCACCTCACCGCCCTGTTCGGCGAGAAGGCCGCGCAAATCCGCTGCGAGCCGCGCCACTTCAACTTCCGCTACCGCTCCGCCGCGCATTTCGTGCAGGTGTTCCGGGAGTTCTACGGGCCGACGCACAAGGCGTTCGCGGCGCTCGATGAGGCCGGCGCGCGGTCGCTGGAAGGCGCGATCACCTCGTTGTTGGCCGAATCGAACACCGCGGGTGCGGCGTCGCTGGTCGTGCCGTCCGAGTACCTGGAAGTCGTCATCACCAAGCGCTAGCAGCAGGGTTGAACTGTGTCATCCCGAGCAAGGCGAGGGATCTGCTGTACAAAGACATCAAGCGCGTGCGAGAAGCAGATTCCTCGCTGCGCTCGGAATGACACGGTTCTGGCGAGGCTGAGAATGACACGGTTCTGGCGAGGCTGACCCAGCCCGGGCAGGTGCGAGGCGGCGAGGTATCATGCGGCGACGCCATGAATGCAGTCCTCCCTCGCCGCCGCCAAGCGCTGCGCGCGCTCGCCGCGATCGGCGCCGGCGCGCTGTTGCCGCCCGCCCGGGCGCAAGGGCGCTCGGTACTCACCCGGCCGATCCCGTCGACCGGCGAGGCGCTGCCCGCGGTCGGGCTCGGCACCTGGATCACGTTCAACGTCGGCAACGATCCCGTCGCGCGCGACGCGAGCGCCGCGGTGATGCGCGCGTTCGTCGACGCGGGCGGGACGATGATCGATTCCTCGCCGATGTACGCGTCGTCTCAGGACACGGTGGGCTTCGGCATCGCCAAGCACGCGCTCGCGGGCCGCGTGTTCGCGGCCGACAAGGTATGGACCGCGGGCGGCGACGGCCGCGCGCAGATCGAGCGGTCGCGCTGGAAGTGGCAGGTGCGGCGATTCGATCTCATGCAGGTCCACAATCTCCTCAACTGGGAAGCGCACCTGCCCGCCCTGTTCGCGATGAAAGCCGCGGGACAGCTCCGCTATGTGGGCATCACGACCTCCGAGGGCCGCCGCCACCGCGACATCGAGGAGCTCATGCGCAGGCATCCGCTCGACTTCGTGCAGGTCACCTACAATCCGCTCGATCGTGAGGTCGAGGCGCGCATCCTCCCGCTCGCGCAGAGCCGCGGCATCGCGGTGATCGTCAACCGGCCGTTCCGCGAAGGGCTGCTCCTGCGCGGCCTCGCGCGACGGCCGCTGCCGGCCTGGGCCGGCGAGCTCGAGTGCACGACGTGGGCGCAGCTCGTGGTGAAGTACATCGTCGCGCATCCGGCGGTGACCTGCGTCATACCGGCGACCACGAGTGTCGCGCACGTGCGCGAGAACGTCGCCGCCGGGTCCGGGCGAATGCCCGACGCCGCACTGCGCGAACGCATCGCCGCCGCCGTCGAGCGCGGTTAGGCCCTAACAGCATGATGCAGAACGCGGCGCCTTTTGCATCGACCTGCTGATGGCCGAGTGGTGGACCTACACGCTCGCGGATTTCCTGCTGTTCTCGCCGCGCACGTACTGGCGCACGGTCGAGCTGTACAACGCCGCGATCTGGCCGCTGCAGCTCGCGGGCCTCGCGCTTGGCGCGTGGATGGCCCTGTGGCTGCTGACGAGCCGCGGCGTGCCGCGCTGGACGTTCGTGCTGCTGGCGGCGAGCTGGCTGTGGATCGCGTGGAGCTTCCACTACGCGCGCTACGCGCAGATCAACTGGGCGGCGCCGGCCGCGGCGATCGCCTTCGCCGCGCAGGCGCTGCTGCTCGCGGCCATCGCGCTCCTCGGCACGCCGGTGATGCTCGCGCGCAAGCGCGTGGCGGTCGCGGCGGTAGTCGCGTTCACCGTCGTCGGTTATCCGCTGCTCGCGCCGCTCGCAGGACGCACGTGGGTCACGGCGGAAGCGTTCGGCACCGCGGCCACGCCGACGGCGATCGCCACCCTCGCGCTCGCGGGCGTGGTCCGCGGGCGCAAGCGATGGTGGGTGGCGATCGTGCCGCTCGCGTGGTGCGTGGTCGCGGCGGCCACGGCGTGGGCGATGGACGAGCATTGGGAGGCGCTGGTGGTGGCCGCGCTGGCCGCGCTCGGCGTGTCGGCGGCCGCCGCCACCCCCGCAGCCGCCTCCTGAAACGTCTCAATACCGCACGACCGTGCGGATTGACGTGCCCGCGTGCATGAGGTCGAAGCCTTCGTTGATGCGCGTAAGCGGCAGCACGTGGGTGATGAGGTCGTCGATGTTGATCCGGCCTTCCATGTACCAGTCGACGATGCGCGGCACATCCGTGCGCCCGCGCGCCCCGCCGAAAGCCGTTCCCTTCCACACGCGGCCGGTGACGAGCTGGAACGGCCGGGTCGCGATCTCCTGTCCCGCGCCGGCCACGCCGATGATCACCGACACGCCCCAGCCGCGATGGCAGCACTCGAGCGCCTGGCGCATCAGCTTCACGTTACCGACGCACTCGAAACTGTAGTCGGCGCCGCCGCCGGTCAGGTTCACGAGATGGGCGACGAGGTCCTCGCCGGCGTCGGCCGGATTGACGAAGTGCGTGAGGCCGAACTTGCGGGCGAGCGCCTCGCGCGCGGGGTTGCGGTCGACCCCCACGATCATGTTGGCGCCGACCATGCGCGCGCCCTGCACGACGTTGAGCCCGATGCCGCCCAAGCCGAAGACCACGACATTGGCGCCCGGCTCGACCTTGGCGGTGTTGATCACGGCGCCGATGCCGGTGGTCACGCCGCAGCCGATGTAGCACACCTTGTCGAACGGCGCGTCCGCGCGGATCTTCGCCACCGCGATCTCGGGCAGCACGGTGAAGTTGGCGAACGTCGAGCAGCCCATGTAGTGGTGGATTTTCTCGCCGTCCAGGGAGAAGCGGCTGCTGCCGTCCGGCATCACGCCCTTGCCTTGCGTGGCGCGGATCGCCGTGCACAGGTTGGTCTTGCGCGACAGGCACGACTTGCACTGGCGGCACTCGGGCGTGTACAGCGGGATGACATGGTCGCCCGGCGCGACACTGGTAACGCCGGCGCCCACCTCACGCACCACACCCGCGCCCTCGTGGCCGAGAATCGAGGGGAACAGCCCTTCCGGGTCGGCCCCCGAGCGGGTGAACTCGTCGGTATGGCAGATGCCGGTGGCCATGATCTCGACCAGTACCTCGCCGGCGCGCGGGCCGTCGAGGTCGACCGTCTCGATGACGAGCGGCGCACCTGCCTTGTGCGCAACGGCGGCCTTTACTTTCATCGTCGCGTGCTCCCGTCCTTGGGTAACGTGAGTATGATAGAGCCAAACGTTCCGCACCCCGAGGAGCCGCCATGGCCATTGCCCGCCGTATCGCGTCGCTCTTGCTCTGCGCCTTCGCCACCTTCGCCGCCCAGACCGCGGGCGCGCAGGCGTATCCCGCGAAGCCGATCAAGCTCCTCGTGCCGCTGGCGGCGGGCAGTACCGCCGATATCGCCTCGCGCTACGTCGGCCAGGAGCTCGGCAAGGCGCTCGGCCAGCCGGTGGTGGTCGAGAACAAGCCGGGCGCGGGCGGCACCATCGCGATGGCCGAGCTCGCGCGCGCACCGGCCGACGGCTACACCATCGCCTTCGCGTCGCAGGGCACGCTCGTGTTCAACCAGGCGATCTACGACAAGCCCGGCTACGACTCGGCGAAGGACTTCGCGCCGATCGTGTTCATCGGCGGCGTGTCCAACGTGATGATCGTGCCGCCCGCGAGCAAGGCGACGGCGCCGGCCGATATCGTGGCCGAGGCGAAGGCCAAGCCGGGCGTGCTTACCTTCTCGTCGGGCGGCGCGGGAACAAGCCACCACCTGTCCGGTGTGCTGTTCGCAAAGGTCACCGGGACCGATCTCGTCCACGTGCCCTACAAGGGCGCGCCGCAGGGCGTGCTCGCGGTCATGACCGGCGAAGTGAGCATGGGATTTTTCAACACCCCCACCGTGATCGGCCAGATCAAGGACGGCAAGGTGAAGGCGCTCGGCGTAACGAGCCTCGAGCGCTCGCCGCTGCTGCCCGGCGTGCCCACGCTCGCCGAGCAGGGCATCAGGGACTACGAGATGAACACGTGGTTCGGGTTCGTGGCGCCCGCAGGCACGCCCCCCGACGTCGTCAACCGGCTCAACGCCGAGATCAACAAGCTCATGCACAGCGCCGACGCGAAGGAGAAGCTCGGGCCGCAGGGCTTCGACCTCGCCCCCGCGTCCCCGCCCGCGGCGTTCAGCAAGCGCCTGAGCGAGGACCTCGTGAAGTGGGTGCCGATCGTGAAGGCGGCCGGCGCCAAGTCGAGCTAGCAGTCCGCGCGGCAGAAGCCGGTGGGGGAACCGGGAGACGAGTCCTTCACCATCCTTCCTGTGTCATCCCGAGCGGAGCGAGAGATCCGCTTTCGCGTCGAATCAGCGAGTTGCGTAAAGCAGATCCCTCGTCGCCTTCGCTCCTCGGGATGACACCGTGGGATGGAGCGAACTGCTCTAGCCCAGCTCTAGCAGCGCTCTAGCCCGCCAGGCCCAGCGCTTCGCCGACGAGCCGGCGCAGCTCGCGGCGCAGGCGCTCGCGCACCGGCGCGTATGCGCGGCTGCGGTTGCGGTTGTGAAGCTCGTACGGATCGCGGTCGAGGTCGTAGAGCTCGTCGAGCTCGCCGGCGACGCCGCGGTTGACCCAGTGGATGTCCTTGTAGCGGTCGGTGCGCACGGCCTTGTACGACATGCCGACGAGCCACGGCATCGCCTGCTCGGCCCAGTACTCGCACAGGATCGAGCGCCGCCAGCCGCGCCGCAGCTGCCGCGCGCCGCTCGCGAACAGCGGCAACAGCGAGCGTCCCTGGATCTGCGGCCCCGGCTTGCCGCCCGCGAGCGCGATGAACGTGGGTGCGATGTCCTGGCAAATCACGAGCTCGCGCCGGCGCGAGCCCGCCGCCACCCGCGGCGGATAGCGCACCAGGAACGGCGAGCGGATGCCCTCCTCGTACGCGAAGCGCCGCTCGGGACCGAGCGCGTGCTCGCCGAAGAAGAAGCCGTTGTCGCCCAGGAAAACGATGCACGTGCGGTCGAGCTCGCCGCGGCGCGCGAGCGTGGCGAGGATCTCGCCCACGCCCTCGTCGACCGCGGCCATCATGCGCGCACGCAGGCGGATCTCCTCCTGGTCGAACGTGTGCAGCGCGGCGAACACGGCCTTCGCCTCGTCGCAATCGCGCAACCCCAGGCACTCCGCCCACGCGGGCTTGCGCTTCGCCACCTCCGCCGGCGTCAGCATGTTGGGCTTGCGCGGGAACACGGCATCCCGGTACAGCTCCCGGTGCCGCTCGGCCACCACGTAAGCGCCTTGCGCCGCGATCCGCAGTTTTCCATCGGCACCCTGCTCGGCATCCGGGTGCACCGCCTTGTGCGCGAAGAACAGCGAGAACGGCTTGTCGTGCGCGCGGTCGACGTACTCCACCGCGAGTCGGTTCATCACGTCCGTGATGTAGCCCTCGTGCTGGCGGTACTCGCCGTCGTGGTTGAGCACCGGATTCGTGAGCCGCCCGTGGCCGTCGTAGCTCACCCAGTAGTCGTAGCCCGGGCGCGGCATGCCGTCGTTGCCCATGTGCCACTTGCCGATGTGCGCGGTCTCGTAGCCCAGCCGCTGCAGCGCGAGGTGGTAGTTCGGCAGCCGATGGCTCATCGCGTCGCGGGCGACGTTGTCGATGATGCCGTGCCGGCTCGCGTACTGCCCGGTCATGATCGACGCGCGATTGGGCGAGCAGATCGGGGTCGTGTGGAAGGCGCGCTCGAACAGTGCCCCTTCGTGCGCAAGGCGGTCGATGTGCGGCGTGCGTAGGTACGGGTGTCCGCCGGCGCCGAACTCGTCGTAGCGCAAGTCGTCGATCAGGATCACCAGGAAGTTCGGGGGGCGGCGCATTCCCGTAGTCTAGCCTAGCGGGTAGAATTCGCGGTCCGCCCATCCGAGGACCAAGACCGTGCGCCTCTTCCATGCCGCCGCCGTTGCACTGTCGTTTGCCGCCGCCACCGTGGCGGCGCAAACCCCGGTCAAGCCCGAGGCGCCGTATGTCCCCACGCCGACGGAAATCGTCGACCGCATGCTCACCCTGGCCAAGGTGGGGCCGGGTGACTACGTGATCGACCTCGGCTCCGGCGACGGCCGGCTCGTAACCACCGCCGTTGCCACGTACAAGGCGCGTGGCGGCCAGGGCTTCGAGATCGACCCCAAGCTCGTCAAGGAAGCCAATGCCAACGCCGCCAAGGCCGGCGTGGCCGACCGCGTGAAGTTCGTCGAGAAGGACCTCTTCACCGCCGACGTCGGCGAGGCGACCGTGGTGACGCTGTACCTGATGCCCGACATGCTCGGCCGCGTCGAGGCCAAGCTCGCCAAGGAACTGAAGCCGGGCACGCGGGTGATCTCGCACGATTACCCGCTGCCGTCGTGGCAGCCGGTCGACGTGGTCAGGTTCGACACCGGCGAGAAGCTTCCGATCTCCGGCACCACGCGCACGGTGCTCCTGCTCTACCGCGTTCCCGACCGGCGCTGACATCCGCTTCGCACGGGCGAAACCGCCCGGTTGACCGCGATCAAAGGGTTGCCGGCGCTCCGGTGCAAGATGGCGGGATGGCCGGCCCGCGCCTCGTTGCCGCATTGTCCCGGGCGCTCGCGCCCGCGGGTGGGGCGCGCGTCCTGGAGACGCACATCTCCTGGGTGATCCTCACCGGCAGCCACGCCTACAAGATCAAGAAGCCGGTGGATTTAGGCTTCGTCGACTTCCGCTCGCTCGCCAAGCGCAAGCACTTCTGCGAGGAGGAGCTGCGTCTGAACCGCCGGCTCGCGCCCGACCTGTACCTCGATGTGATCGCCATCACGGGCAGCGAAGAGGCGCCGGTGGCAGGCGGCGCCGGAACCGCGATCGAGTACGCCGTGCGCATGCGCGAGTTCCCGCAGGACGCGCTCGCCAGCCGGGCGCTGGCACGCGGCGAGATCGGTCCGGCCTTCGTCGACGGCCTCGCGCAACAAGTCGCGGCGTTCCACGACCGGGCGGCCGCGGCCGAGCCGCGCGACGCGGCGGCCCATACCGACGCCATCCTCGCCCTCGCGCTGCGCAACTGCGAGCGGCTCGGCCCCGTCGCCGACACGGCTCAAGTGCAGGGCCTCGCGGCGTGGACGCGCGCCGAGCACGCGCGCCTCGTCCCCACGATGGCCGCGCGCCTGGCCGAAGGCCGCGTGCGCGAATGCCATGGCGACCTGCATCTTGCCAATATCGCCGTGATCTCGGGGCGGGCCACGATCTTCGACTGCATCGAGTTCGACCCCGGGCTGCGCTGGATCGACGTCATGAGCGAGGCCGCGTTCCTGGTCATGGACTTCGGCCTGCGCGGCCGCGTCGACTTGGGCTATCGCTTCCTGAACGCGTACCTCGAAATCGCCGGCGACTATGCCGGGCTCGCCGTGCTGCCGTTCTACGTCGTGTACCGCGCGCTGGTGCGGGCGATGGTCGCGTGCGAGCGCGCGGCGCAACTCGATCCCGGCCCGGCGCGCGAGGAGGCGCTGCGCGAGGCGCGCGCCCACGTCAGCCTCGCGTGGCGGGAGGCCTATCGCCGCGATGCCGCCCTCCTCGTCACCCACGGCTTCTCGGGCTCGGGCAAGACGACCGGCTCGCAGGCGCTCATCGAGACGCTGCCGGCGGTGCGCATCCGCACCGACGTCGAGCGCAAGCGCCTGCACGGCTTGCGCCCGCAGGACCGCGAGCCCGCCGGCCTCGCTTCCTCGATGTACTCCCCCGACGCCACGCGCCGCACGTACCGGCACGTGCTCGCGCACGCGCGCACGGCGGCAGCGGCGGGCTTTGCCGCCGTGGCCGACGGGACCTTCCTGCGCCAGTGGCAGCGCGAGATGTTCCGCGACGCCGCCCGCGAGCTCGGCGTGCCGTTTCTGATCCTGTCGTTCAAGGCGCGCGCGGATTCCATGCGCGCGCGGATCGCGGCACGGCTCACCGCCGCCGGCGACGCGTCCGACGCGGACCTCGACGTCCTCGACCAGCAGCTCGTCGCCTACGATCCGCTGACCGCGGACGAGCTCGAGTGCGCGATCGCCGTCGACACCGAGCAGCCCGAGTCGTCTGCCGGGCAATGGCACAAGAGTGTGGGCGCCGCGCTCGCAAGCCGGCGTGCGGCGGCCTGCGCCACCTAAAGGCGGCTAGCCAGTCCGTTGAAAATCCCAGTCAGATCGCCCCACCCCGCAGCGCGATGGGAAGGATTGCCACGTTGTTGACGACGCGCTTGACGCCCTTCGCGTTCTGCGCCGCGAGCGCAACCGCGCGCCGTTGCGTGTCGTTGTCCACCGCGCCCCACAGCTCGACGCTGCCGTTGCTCACCACCACGTTGACGTAAGCCCGGTCGATGCCGGCCCGGTCGAGCTCGGCCGCGATGCGTGTGCGCAGGTCCTGGTCCTTGACACTCGCCGGCCGCGCCGCCGGCCTTTGCGCCACGAGGCCATGCAGCAGATTCGCGCGGCTCACCACCCCCACCACCTTGCCGCGCCGTACGACAGGCACCCGCTTGATGCGATGGCGCTCGAGCAGTGTCGCGATCCGGTCGAGCGGCGTACTCTCGGTGGCGGTCACTACCTTGCGGGTCATGACGTCCGCCGCGGTGCGGCCGTGCGATTTGGTGTATTCCGCGGCGAGGTCATCGCGTTGCGCGAACCAGGTCAGCCACCACGAATGCCGGCTGCCGGTGTGCGCGCCCACGTGGCGCACGAGATCGCCCTCGCTCACGATGCCGGCCAACTTCCCCGCGGCGTCGATCACGGGCACCGCGCTGATCCGGCGCGTCACCATGAGGCTTGCGATCTCGTGCACCGGCGTGTCCGGCGACACGGTGACGACCGGCGTGGTCATGACGTCCCTGGCTTCCATTGCCGCTCCGGATGTTCCCTCTGGACCGTATACGATACCAGTCGCGCCGGCGCACGCGCTTGACCGATGTCAATCGACCGGCGAGGCGCAGCCTGCGACAACGCAGGCGTGAACCAGCGCGAGCACCATCGTGACGCGCACCCTCGCTCGCTCGCGATCCCGGGGGTATTGCGCGCTACTCCTACCTTGCGAGGGTGGCTTGACCCGAGGTGGACCGCGACTTCTCATGCGGCGTGGCGCAACGCGTATCGTTGGACCAGGACATCGGCCGGGAGGCCCAGTCCCTCGGAAAGCCGCCGAATCATCTCTAGCGTGAGCCCGCGGTCGCGGTTCAGTATCTCCGCTACCCTCGCCCGCGATCCAAGGTACGGCTCGAGATCCCTGCGCGTCAGTCCTCGCGACTCCATGACGTATTCGAGGAATTGAATCGGGTCAGGATCGGGTATCGAGAAATGCTTCGCCTCGTAATCGGCGACCAGGAGCGTCAGGACGTCGAGAGTGTCGGCCTCGGTACTCCCCCCGACGGCCTGCCAGAGTTGCTCCACGCGCTTCAGCGCTGCCTGGTAGTCGCGCTTGGTCTTGATGGGTTTGAGGTCCATGGTCACACCGTCGTCGCGTCGATTCTGTCGTACTCGGCATGCGCGCCGATGAATCGGACGAACATGATCTGCTTGTCGTATCGAATCGCGACCACCAGCCTGTAGTCGTTTCCCTTGATGTTGAAAACTGCCCGGCCGTTGGCGAGGATGCTGACGTTTCGACGGTCTGCCCTGAGATCGGCGGGGCTATCCCAGCGAGCTCGGCGCGCCTCGGCGTACCAGGCTTTCAACGGTATCTCCGTTGTCGGATGCTTCTGCCAGAACCGTCGCAGCGTCGAGATCGCGATGATCCGCATTACATGGAAGTGTGCTCCCGTGGTGGGAGCAAGTCAACCCACGATCCGCTGGGCCGCATACGATACCAGTCGCGCCGGCGCACGCGCTTGACCGATGTCAATCGACCGAGGATGGATCCGCGGCAGCGCGGTGCAAAGGCCGTTCTTTTCCGACAAAGCGCAGCCCGACGCCGGGCTCGGTGACGATGTACTGCGGAGCGGACGCGTCGTCGCCCAGCTTCTGTCTGAGCTTGCTCACCAGGATGCGCAGGTAGTGCGCATCCTGCGCGTGGGTCGGCCCCCACATTTCCCGCAAAAGCTGCGACTGGG
>JADLEZ010000247.1 GCA_020845855.1 Burkholderiales bacterium | reverse complement strand
TCCCGGTAGCGTCCTGGCGACCCATGGGCTATGAATTCGACTGGAGTGCGGCGCTCAGCTGGAAGGTCTGGTCCTCGGCGCTGTCCATTACGCTCGGCTATGCCGTCCTGACCATCCTCGCCGGATTGCTGATCGGCATTTTCGTCGGCGTCGCCATGTTGTCCCGGCACTGGTGGCTGTCGGCGCCGGCGAGCGGCTACGTCCAGGTTTTTCGCTGCACGCCGCTCATGGTGCAGATCGTCTGGTTCTACTATGCGCTGCCGATCATCACGGGTTTCTCGCTGTCCGCCTGGATCGCTGGCGGTCTCGGCCTGACGCTGTACATGGGCGCCTTTTGCGCCGAGATCTTCCGCGGCGGGGTGATCTCGATCGACAAGGGGCAGTGGAACGCCTCTCGGGCGCTCGGCATGAGCCAGGGGCGGATGATGCGGCACATCATCCTGCCGCAGGCCGCGCGCCGCATGGTGCCGCCCTTCGTCAACCAGTCGGTGCTGCAGCTCAAGAACACGTCGCTGCTCTACGTCGTCGCGGTTCCCGACCTCATGTACAAAAGCTACGAGATCGCCTCCGCCACCTTCCGGCCGCTCGAGACCTATACGGTCGTCGCGGTGATCTACTTCCTCATCCTCTATCCGCTGGCCAAGATCGCCAAGCGGCTGGAGGCACGCGCGGACCGCTAAAGCTAAAGGCGATGATCGAGCTCGCCGGCATCCGCAAGCGCTATGGCGCGCACGAAGCGCTCAAGGGCATTTCGCTTCACGTGGACCCGGGCATGGTCCATGTCGTGATCGGGCCGAGCGGCTGCGGGAAGTCGACGCTGCTTCGCTGCATCAACCTGCTCGAACAGCCCGATTCGGGAACGGTGTGCGTGGGGTCCGACCGCTTCACGTTCGCGCCGGGCGGCGCGATGCCGCCGGCGCGCGTGCTGGAGCGGTTCCGCAGCCGGCTCGGCATGGTCTTCCAGCAATTCGATCTGTTCCCGCACATGACGGCGGCCGAGAACGTGATGTCAGGCCCGCGGCTCGTGCGCAACATGCCGCGGGCGCCGGCGCGCGAGTTGGCACTCGGATTGCTCGCCAAGGTCGGGCTCGCCGACAAGGCGGACGTCTATCCGCGCAACCTCTCCGGCGGGCAGGCCCAGCGCGTCGCGATCGCCCGCGCGATGGCCATGGAGCCGCAGGTCATCCTCTTCGACGAGGTCACCTCCTCCCTCGACCCTGAACTGGTCGACGAGGTGCTGAAGGTCATGCGCGGCCTCGCGCGGGAGGGCAAGACGATGGTGATCGTGACGCACGAGATGGCGTTCGCGCGCGATGTCGCGCATCGCGTGACTTTCATGGACGCCGGCGCCATCGTCGAAGAGGGAGCCGCAGCCGAAATATTCACCCGGCCCCGCAACGCGCGCACCCAGGCGTTCCTTTCCCGGTTTCACATGCAAACCGCCGGGTGAGCCCCTTTTAGAACTGTACGGCCGCAGGCAGTTGCGACGTATCGAGGCCGAACTTCTCCATCGCGTTGAAGATGACTTTCTTCGCGGAGCCGTCGGCCCGATAGGCCACCGCCCATTCCTGCAGGAAGTTCCCGAAGCGGTCGTCGCCGTCGCGGCGCGTGCCACCGTAGGACGGAGCATCGTTGGTTGGCTGCAGGACGGCCATGCTGCCCAGGCTCTGGTTGGCCTTCAGCGCGCCGAGGCCGGTCAGCGGCGTCGTCACCCACGCAACCGCGTTGCGGGACTGCACGTCGAGGATCGCCTCACCCGTCCCCTTGAGCGCACGAATATTGGCGTTCGGCAGCATTTTGCGTGCGACCTGCTCGTCGGTCGTGCCCATCACGACCGCGATCTTGATGTCGGGCTTGTCGAAATCGGCCCAGCGGTCGCCGATCTGCAGGCCCTTCGCCTTCAGCACCACGCTCGGCAGCGAATACAGCGGTCCGACCAGGTGGATCGCTTTCTTGCGCTCCTCCGAGAAGCTCAGTCCGAAGAAGGCATCGACCTTGTTGGCCTGCAGGTCCAGGATGATGGCGGTAAAGGATGTGATGACCCACTCGACCTTGATGTCCTTGCCCATCTTCTTCGACAGCGCCTTTGCCACGTCCTCGCCCATCACCACGGAAAAGCCGACCCACTTGCCGTCCTCTTGCCAGAAATAGGGCGGCCGGGCCGGGATGACGCCGATGCGCACGGTGCCGCGCTCGACGACGGAATCCCACGTGGAAGTGGCGGCGACTGCCCGCGGACCGGCGAGCGCTGCCGAAAGCAACAAGGCTGCCGCGCAAGCCCCGCTGCGCGATACGAGCGATAGCGCCATGAGCATCCCCCTGGATCAGCCCGAGGAGGGGAATCAGATACCCGTTGCGGGCGCCTGTCAAATCGCCATCGGGAACGGCCGGTTCTCGTTCTTCGCTTCCGCGCAGGCAGGTCTTCGACCGCAGTTGCCGCGGTGGCCACGCAAGCGCTTCGTTGAATGTGTCATCCCGAGCGTAGCGAGGGATCTGTTTTACGCAACTCGCTGATTCGACGCGAAAGCGGATCCCTCGCTGCGCTCGGGATGACACCGGATTGGGAACACGGCCGCGAAATTCACAAACTGCTAGGTCGCCCGATTTGGACGACCCGAGAATCGGCCGCTTTCGCGACGCCTGCCACCGACCCGCGGAACTCGATCGTCGCCTCGAGGGCGACGGTGCGGATCGGCGCCGCGACGCGGTTGATCCGCTGGATGAGGAGGTCCCACGCCGCTTCCACCATCGCGACCGCGGGCTGGCGCACCACCGACAGCGCGGGGCGCACGAGGGTCGACCATTCGGGATCGTCGAACGCGACCACCGACAGCTCGCCGGGGCAGTCGACCCGCAACTCGGCGAGCAAGCGCAGCGCGAGCGAGGCCTGGTGGCTGTTGCTCAGGACGAGCGCGGTCGGCGCGCGCTTGCGGGCGAGCGCCCGGGCGAGCTCGTCGCGCAGGAACGCGGCGTCGTGCTGGAACTCGATCGTCTCGCTTCCAACGCCGTGCCGCTTGCACGCGTCGGCGAGTCCCCCGAGGCGATGCTGCGTGACGAGGCGGCTCGTCGACTGGCACACGAAGAGGATCCGGCGGTGACCGAGGGCGGCGAGCCGCCGCACCACCTCGCGCATTGCTCCCCGGTTGTCGAGGATCACCTGGTCGAAGCGCCGGTCCGGTGTGGGCCGGTCGACGATCACGAGCGGCACTTCCTTGCGTGCCGCGAGCTCGAGCGCTTCACCCGGCGTGAAGCTCGGAAACAGGACCAGGCCGTCGGCGCGGTAATGAATCAGCTCCTTGATGCGGTCGAGTTCGATGGCGGGCTCGTGCCGGCTGAATACGTGCATCACGCTGTAGCCGTTGCGGGAGGCGACTTCCTCGAATGCCTCCGACGCGAGGTTCAAGTACGCGGTGGACGTGTGCGGCATGCAGATGCCGATCACGCGCGACATGCCGTGGCGCAGGCGCTGGGCATGGAAGTTCGGCACGTAGCCCATCGCCGCGACCGCCTTTTGCACCCGCGCGCGCAGGGTGTCGCTGACCTGGACGCGTCCGGACAACACGTGCGAGACGGTGCCGACCGACACCCGGGCCCGGCGCGCCACATCCTTGATCCGGGTGCGGCCGGGGGTGGCCTTGCGTGCGCGCGCCATGACAGGGATCGTAGCACTGCCACCGGTTCGCCACGATGCGCCCGCGGTCCGCCATGCGGTGCTGGCATCGGAAATGCTCTAATTCGAGTTGCGCTCCACTTCCGAATGTCCGGATCCCATGTCCAGGCTCCTCGTCGCACTCGCCGCTTTGCTGGTTGCTGCGGCCGCGCACTCCCAGCCCGTCGAGCACTTCAGCCCGCGCGGCGAGGTCAAGGGCGTGCGCCAGGTCACCGCTCGCTTCGCGAAGCCGATGGTGCCGTTCGGCGACCCGCGCGAGGTCGACCCGTTCGCGATCGACTGCGCGGAAAAGGGCGCCGGCCGCTGGGCGGACCCACGCAACTGGGTGTACGACTTCGCCCGTGACCTGCCGGCCGGCGTCCGCTGCATCTTCACGGTGAAAGCGGGCCTCACCGACGTCGATGGCGCCGCGGTGGCTGCCGGCCAGCGCTTCGAGTTCTCGACCGGAGGGCCTGCGATCCTGCGCAGCCTGCCGTACGAAGGCAGCCGCATCGACGAGAACCAGGTGTTCGTCCTGGGTCTCGACGCGCCGCCGAAGTCCGAAACCATTCTCGCCAACGCCCGTTGTGTGGCCGCGGGCATCAACGAGGAGATCGGCGTGCGCTTGGTCACCGGCGACGAGCGCAAGACGATCCTCGACAACCGCAAGTCGTTCGCCGCGAGCTACCTGCGCCTGCTGTTCGTCGACAGCGGCCAGGGTCGCACCCGCGGCGTCCTGTTCCGGCTGCCGGCGACCGGCAGCGACCGCGACCGGTTCCTGCGGCTGCGCGACGCGCCCGATTCGCCGCTCGTCACCCTCGCTTGCGCGCGCACGTTGCCGGCCAACGCCGAGGTCAAGCTCGTCTGGGGCAAGGGCATCGCTGCCACGACCGGCGTCGCCACGGGCAACGTGCAGGCGCTCGCGTTCCGGGTGCGGCCGGCGTTTCGCGCGGCGTTTTCGTGCGAACGGGTGAACAAGGATGCGCACTGCACGCCGATCCTGCCGCTGTCGCTTTCGTTCACCGCGCCGATCGCGCGCGCGGACGCAGCGAAGATCCGTCTCGTCGACGGCGCCGGCAAGGCGTATCTGCCCGTGCTGCCCCCGGAGGCCAGCGGCTTCGTCGACGGTGTCGGCTTCGGGCCGGGGCTGCCGGAGCAGACGCAGTTTCGCATCGAGCTTCCCGGCAATCTCAAGGACGACGCGGGCCGCGTACTTGCGAACGCGCGGTCGTTTCCGTTGCGGGTGCGCACCGACGAGAACCCGCCGCTCGCCAAGTTCGCCGCCGACTTCGGCATCCTCGAGCGCGTACTGCCGGACCACGCCACGCCGCTTTTGCCGGTCACCGTGCGCAACGTGGAACCCCGCCTGTCCGGCCGCGTGGCGGCGGTGCGCGATACGCCGATCCCGGGGCAGGTCGTGAAGGTCCGGCGCGGCGAGGAGATGCAGGTCGTCGCCTGGCTGCGGCGCCTGTCGCAAGCCAACCGCATCGAACGCGAGTACGACGACAAGGCCGACAAGTGGATCGTAAAGCGCAACGGCTTCGCGTTCTCGATCTTCGGCGGCAACGACCGCACCACGCGCATCTCGGTGCCCAAGCCCGGCGGCGCCAAGGCGTTCGAGGTGGTCGGCATCCCGATGCGGGAGGCGGGATTTTACGTGGTGGAGCTCGCGAGTCCCAAGCTCGGCGCCGCGCTCCTGGGTGAGCCCAAACCCTTCTACGTGCGCGCGGCGGCGCTCGTCACCAACCTGGGAGTGCATTTCAAGCTCGGACGCGAGTCTTCGCTCGTGTGGGTGACCCGGCTCGACAATGCCGCGCCTGTGTCCGATGCCGAGGTTGCGGTGCGCGATTGCGGTGGCAGGATCCACTTCGAGGGACGCACGGACGCGGCGGGCCTCGTGCGCGTGAACCGCGAGCTGCCCGAGCGCGAGAGCCTGCCTCCGTGCCAGACCGGCGAGCTGCAGAAGGAGTTCTTCGTCACGGCGCGCGCCGGCGACGACTTCGCGTACGCGTTATCCGACTGGGGCGAGGGCATCGCGCCGTGGCGCTTCAACGTGCCGACCGGCAACTGGCAGGGGCCGTACGTCGCGCACGCCGTGCTCGACCGCTCGCTCGTGCGCAGCGGCGAGACGGTGTCGATGAAGGTCTTCGTGCGCCGGCAAACCGGCGGCGGCTTTGCACTCCCGCCGCGCGCGGCGCTCAAAGACACGCTCACCATCCGGCACGTGGGCTCGGATCGGAAGTACGACGTGCCCGTCGCCTGGAGCGGAAGCGGGCAGGCGCCCTCGGGCGAGGCAACGTTCACGGTACCCAAGGACGCTTACACCGGTACCTACCAGGTCCTGGTCAAGGACGCTCTCGGTCGCGTGAAGGACGACGACGAGCGGCTTGCCGGAAGCTTCCGCGTCGAGGCCTTCCGGGTCCCGCTCCTGCGCGCGCGCATGCAGGTGCTGCACACCCCACTCGTCGATCCGCGCGAGGTCGACCTCGACGTCCAGGTAAGCTATCTCGCGGGTGGCGGCGCAGGCGGCTTGCCGGCGATGCTGCGCTCGCAGGTCGAGACCAAGCGCGTCTCGTTTCCCGATTACGAGGACTACGCGTTCGCCGGCGGCGACGTGAAAGTCGGGCGTGAGGAGCAAGGCGATGCGGCGATGCGCTTCGACGGCTTCTCCTTCCGCGACCCGGACCTCGACGACAACGAGGCGGGGGAATCGCCGCGGCCCCGGCGCGGCACCGACCTGCCGCTCACCCTCGATGCGAGCGGCGGGGCGCGCGCCACCATCAAGAACCTCGAGCGCGCCGACCAGCCGCGCGATCTTCTGGCCGAGCTCGAGTACCGCGATCCCAACGGCGAGACGCTGACCGCCGCGACCCGCGTTGCGCTGTGGCCCGCGAAGATCGTGCTCGGGATCAAGCCGGACACCTGGGTCGCCAACAAGGAACGCCTCAAGTTCACCGTGGTGGCACTCGACGTCACGGGCAAGCCGCTGCCCGACGTGCGCGTACGTACCGACGCCTTCAAGCGCGAGCACTATTCGCATCGGCGGCGCCTCATCGGCGGCTTCTACGCCTACGACAACGGCTACGACACCACGCGCGTCGGCGGGCTGTGCGACGGAACCACCAACGCGCAAGGGGTGCTCGTCTGCGAGACGGCCGCACCCGCGACCGGCAATCTGATCCTGCGCGCGCAGGCCACCGACAGCGACGGCCGTGCGGCGCTCGCGCGTGCCGACGCGTGGGTCGCGGGTGATGACGACTCGTGGTTCGCCGCGTCCGACAACGATCGCGTCGACCTCCTGCCCGAGAAAAAGCGCTACGAGCCGGGCGACACCGCGCGCTTGCAGCTTCGCACGCCGTTCAAGGAGGCGACGGTCCTGGTCACGCTGGAGCGCGAAGGCGTGCTCGACGCCTCCGTGACCACGGTGAGCCGCGGCAATCCCGTGCTCGAGGTGCCGGTCAAGGGCAGCTACGCGCCGAACGTGTTCGTTTCCGCGTTCCTGGTGCGCGGGCGCATCGCCGGCGTGGCACCCACCGCGCTGGTCGATCTCGGCAAGCCCGCGTTTCGGATGGGGCTCGCCGAGCTCAAGGTGGGGTGGGCCGCGCACGAGCTCGCGGTCAAGGTCACGCCTTCGCGCGAGACGTACAAGGTGCGCGAGAAAGCGAGCGCGACGATTCACGTGCGCCGGCCCGACGGCAGCGCGCCGCCGCGCGGCAGCGAGGTGGCGCTGGCCGCCGTCGACGAGGGACTGCTCGAGCTTCTGCCCAACAACTCGTGGAAGCTCCTCGACGCCATGATGGCGCGCCGCGGCGAGGAAGTGGAAACGTCCACCGCCCAGATGCAGGTGATCGGCAAGCGTCACTTCGGGCGCAAGGCGGTGGCGGCCGGCGGCGGCGGCGGCCGCTCCACCGCGCGCGAGCTCTTCGACACGCTGCTCGTGTGGCGCGCGCGCGTGCCGCTCGACGACAACGGCGACGCGACCGTCGAGATACCGCTCAATGATTCGCTCACGAGCTTTCGCATCGTCGCGGTCGCCTCGGCAGGCGCGGGCCTGTTCGGCACCGGCGAGGCGTCGATTCGCTCGACGCAAGACCTGATGCTGCTCTCGGGCCTTCCCGCGGTGGTGCGCGAGGGCGACCGCTTCCGTGCCACGTTCACGCTGCGCAACGCGGGCACGCGGCCGCTCGCCGTGGCGCTTACGGCACGCTCTCCCGGTGCGCCGCTCGCCCCGCAGCAAGCGCAGCTTGCCCCCGGGCAGGCGCGCGAGCTCTTCTGGGAGGTGAGCGTGCCGCCGGCGGCGACGAGCCTCGCCTGGGACGTGGCCGCCGCCGAGGTCGACGCGAAAGAGCCGGCCTTCGATGCGCTCAAGATCGTCCAGCAGGTGGTGCCGGCGGTGCCGGAGCGCACCTACCAGGCGACGATCCTGCAACTCACGAAGCCCGAGGCGATCCCGGTGCAGCGGCCGGCGGATGCGATTGCAGGCCGCGGCGGCGTCAACGTGCAGGTGCAGGCGAAGCTCGCCGGCGAGCTGCCCGGCGTGCGCGATTGGCTCCTGAAGTATCCGTTCACCTGCTTCGAGCAACGCGCGTCGGTCGCGATTGGCCTTAAGGACCCCGCGCGCTGGAGTGCCGTGATGAGCACGCTGCCGGGCCACCTCGACAGCGACGGTTTCGTCAAGTTCTGGCCGATCCTCGCCCGCGGCGACGACGTGCTCACGTCGTACGTGCTGTCGATCGCCGACGAGGCCGGCTATGCGATTCCGGATCGCGAGCGCAACCGCATGGAGCAGGCGCTCGTCGCGTTCGTCGAAGGGCGCGTGGTTCGCGACTCCCCGCTGCCGACCGCCGACCTCGCAATCCGCAAGGTGGCGGCGCTGGAGGCGCTGTCGCGGCGCAAGCAGCAACTCGATGCCAAATGGCTCGAAAGCTTCACCATCGAGCCCAATCTGTGGCCGACGTCGGCGGTCATCGATTGGTACCTGATCCTCAAGCGCCAGCCGAAGCTGCCGCGCCACGACGAGCGCATCAAGGCCGCCGAGCAGGTGCTGCGCTCGCGCTTGAACTTCCAGGGCACGACCATGGGCTTTTCCACCGAGAAGAGCGATGCGCTGTGGTGGCTCATGATCTCGGCGGATTCGAACGCGAACAAGCTCCTCGTGGCGCTCAACGACGTCCCCGCATGGAAGGACGACATGCCGCGGTTGGTGCGCGGCAGCCTGGGCCGCATGCAGCACGGGCGCTGGAATACGACGGTGGCCAACGCGTGGGGCGTGCTCGCGCTTGCCAGGTTCTCCGCGCGCTTCGAGTCCACGCCGGTCACGGGCAGCACGACGGCCACGCTTGCGGGGACGTCGTTCGTGCATGCGTGGGAGGCGGCAGACGCGGGCAAGACCTTCGCACAGCGCTTCGCGTGGCCGGAAGCACGCGAGAGCGTGGCGCTTGCGCAGGCGGGCGCCGGCGCGCCGTGGGTCACGCTGCAGAGCATCGCCGCGATTCCGCTCACCGCGCCCCTGTCGAGCGGCTATCGCATCACGCGCACGGTCACGCCGATCCAGCAGCAGACCGCGGGGCAGTGGCGGCGCGGCGACGTCGCGCGCGTGAGGCTCGACATCGAGGCGCAGGCGGACATGACCTGGGTCGCGCTCGACGATCCGCTGCCCGCGGGCAGCACCGCGCTCGGGCGCGGCTTGGGCGGGGATTCGGCGCTGGCCACGCAGGGCGAGCGCCGCCAGGGCACGGTGTGGCCCGCGTTCGAGGAGCGCACGTTCACGAGCTACCGCGCGTACTTCCGCTACGTGCCCAAGGGCCGCTTCGTCACCGAGTACACCGTGCGCGTGAACAACCCCGGCGACTTCCGCATGCCCGCCACGCGGGTGGAAGCGATGTACGCGCCCGAGATGTTCGGCGAATCGCCCAATGCGGCGTGGATCGTCCAACCGTGAAGCGCTTCCTCCCGCTGCTGCTGGTCGCGGGCGCGGCGCTCGCGCAGCCGCCGTCGTTCGACGCCGTGCGCGCGGGCCACGTCGTGTCGGATGCGCGACTGCTGGATCGGCACGGTGCTCCGCTCAACGCGGTGCGCGTGAATGCCGCCGTTCGCCGCCTTGCGTGGACGCCACTCGCCGACGTCTCGCCCGCGATGCAGGCCGCGCTGGTCGCGGGCGAGGACAAGCGCTTCTACGAGCACGCGGGCGTGGACTGGGCCGGGCTCGCGGTGGCCGCGTGGGACAGCGCGTGGCGCGCCGCCGGCCGCCAGCGTCCGCGCGGCGGGTCCACGCTCACCATGCAACTCGCGGGATTGCTCGACGCCGATCTGACGCCTGCCGCGGGCGCCGCGCGCAGCCTCGCGCAAAAATGGGACCAGATCGGCGCCGCACGCGAGATCGAGCACGCGTGGAGCAAGGCGCAGATCCTCGAGGCGTACCTGAACTTGGCGTCGTATCGCGGCGACCTCGTGGGCATCGCGGCGGCCGCGCAGGGGCTGTTCGGCAAGGCGCCGTCGGGGCTCGACGCGCGCGAGTCCGCGATCCTGGTGGCGCTGCTGCGCGCACCGGGGGCGAAGCCCGCCGTCGTCGCGCAGCGCGCGTGCGCGGTGGCGAAGGCCGCGGAGTTCGACGTCGCGTGCGAAGCGGTCCGCGCGCGCGCGTCGGTGGCCCTCGCCGGAGGCTACCGCGCCGTCGCGCGCCCGGGTACCGCGCCGCACCTCGCCACGAAGCTCCTGAAGGCGAACGATGTCGTCAGCACGCTCGACGCGGGCGTGCAGGCGTTCGCGGCGGGCGCCTTGCGCGACCATCTCGCGGAGCTCGCCGGACGCGGTGTTACGGACGGCGCGGTGGTCGTGCTCGACAACGCATCGGGCGACGTGCTCGCGTACGTCGGCAGCAGCGGTTCCTTGTCGCACGCGCCCGAGGTCGACGGCGTCGTGGCGCCGCGGCAGGCAGGCTCCACGCTCAAGCCGTTTCTATACGCACGCGTGCTCGACGACCGCGTGCTCACCGCCGCCTCGCTGGTCGACGACAGTCCGATCGCGATCGCGACCGCGCGCGGGGTATACGCGCCGCAGAACTACGACCGCGGCTTCCACGGCCGGGTGAGCGTGCGCACGGCGCTCGCAAGCTCGCTCAACGTGCCGGCGGTGCGCACGCTCGACCTGCTCGGTGTCGCGCGCCTGCACGACGACCTGCGGAACCTGGGCTTCGCTACCCTCACGGAAGATGCGGAGTACTACGGCACGGCGCTCGCGCTGGGTGGCGCCGACGTCACGTTGCTGGCGCTCGCCAACGCGTATCGCGCGCTCGCCAACGGCGGCGTGTACTCGGAGCCGCGCCTGCGAGCCGACGCCGCGAGCGCGCCGACGCGCCGCGTCTTCGGCCCCGCCGCGAGCTTCGTCGTCGCCGACATCCTGTCCGACCGCGGTGCGCGCTCGCCGACCTTCGGCCTCGACAACGCGCTCGCCACGCGCGTGTGGAGCGCGGCCAAGACCGGCACCTCGAAGGACATGCGCGACAACTGGTGCATCGGCTTCACCTCGCGCTACACGGTGGGCGTGTGGGTGGGCAACTTTTCGGGCGCGCCTATGCATGACGTGTCGGGCGTCACGGGTGCAGCACCCGTGTTCCGCGACCTCGTGCATTTCCTCCATCGCCACACGCCGTCGCCGCGGCCCGCGCCGCCCGCGGGTGTCGTCGCGCAGCAAGTGGCCTTCGACCCGCCGCTCGAGGCGCCGCGGCGCGAATGGTTCCTGCGCGGCACCATGATGAGTGTGGTGCGCACGGGCGACGACAGCCAGGCCGCGGTCACGCCGCGCATCCGCTATCCCGTGCCGGACGGAATCATCGCGCTCGACCCCGACATCCCGGCCGCGCACCAGCGTGTCGCTCTGATTGCCTTTCCAGCCGCGCCCGGCCTGCACTGGCGGATCGGCGAGGCGGACCTGGGCTCCGGCGCCCGCGTGCTATGGTCGCCTACCCGGGGCCGGCACCGGCTCGTCCTGGCCGGCGCCGACGGCGGTGAACTGTCGGCGGTCGACTTCGAAGTGCGCTAAGCCGACGTGCTCCGCCTGGCCGCGCATCGCGGCGTGCTCTACGCCGGAGCGCTCGCGGCGGCTGCGCCCCGGAGCGGGTGGCTACCGACCCCCTGTTCGCGCGACGAAGTACGGCCGCTCCGCGATCCACCACGATAGCGCAGCGGCGATCGCGGACAGCACGAAGCCTCCGCCGAAGATCGCGGTCGCCGCCGTGGCGAAGCTCGCGCCTTCCACCGCGCGCGCGACCAGCACCACGATCATCCAGTGCAGGAGGTAGAACGAGTAGCTCACGCGCCCGAGCGCGCGCAGAGCGCGGCGGGTCAGCAGCCACGCGATCGTGTTGCCGGGCGCAAGGCTCTTGGCGATCACCAGCAGCGCGACCGCACCGAACGCCACGATGCCCACCGCCGCGGGTACCGCGTCGAGCATCGCGACGGTGGTTACGACGAGATACGCGGCGACGATCACCGGGGCCGGCACCCGCGCCACGCACGCGCGGATGGCGTCGCCGCCCGCGGTCAGCGCGACCCCGGCGAAGAGCAGCGAGTAGCACAGCACCAGCACGTCGGCGCCGAGCGCGACGGCCGCGATCGGCAGCACGACGCCCGCCGCCGCGACGATTCCGGGCCGCAGCGGCATGAGCACCGCCAGCGGGAACGCGAGGTAGAACGTCATCTCGTAGAACAGCGACCACGTCGGCACGTTGAACGCCGCGACGTGCGAGCCCGGCGCGCCGTTGACGAACGCGAGATTGCCGACAAGGCGCGGCCAATCCGGCGGCGTCCATGTCCCCGAGTGCCACGCGAACGCGAGCGACGCGACGAACGCGATGAGGAACGCAGGGTAGATGCGCAGCGTGCGCCGCCACGCGAACCGGCGGTAGGCCGTCCACGGCTCGGGCGCCACACGAGCGCCGCCGGGCCGCCCCAAGGCGCTCGGCCCCCCTGGGGGGGAGGCGGCGCGTAGCGCCGCTTCGGGGGGGAGCCACATCCTCGAAATGAGGAATCCCGACAGCACGAAGAACAGGAACACGCCGTGATGCGAGCGGAACAGCCAGAACAGGATCTGTTCACCCCGCGTATGCATTGCGCTGAATCCCGTCCGCTCGAAATCGACGCCGAGCTTGACCGCCGCGAGGTTGCCGGCGGCGTGCACGCAGAACACGAGCAGCACGGCGAACCCGCGCAGCCCGTCGAGCGCGAGGTAGCGGTGGGAGTCGGCCGCCAAGGCCTACTTGCGGCGGGCGGTGGCGGGCTTGCGCGCCGGCGTCTTGCGGGCAGTCGCGGTGCGCGTCTTGGGCCGCGCCACGGCTGTCGCGCCCTTGCCCGTCTTGGCGGGCGCGCGCGCGGGCGCCGTCTTCACCGCGGCGGCGCGGCTGAAGCCGCCGCCGCCGCGCCCCGCCTTCGCGGCAAGGAGCTTCACCGCGTCGTCGAGCGTGAGCGCGTCTGCCTGGTCGCTTTCGGGAATCGTCGCGTTGACGTCGCCGTGCTTGACGTACGGGCCGTAGCGGCCCGCGTGCAGCTCGACCGGCCGCTTGTCCTTGGGATGCGCGCCGAGCACGCGAATGGCCGCGGGCGCGCGCCGTGCGCGTCCCTTGCCGGGCTCCTTCGCCTCGAACTCGAAGCCGACCTTTCCGTCGCCTTGCACGACGAGGTACGCCGAGAACGGGCGCCGGGTGCGCGCCGACACGAACTGCAAAAGGTCGGTCTTCTTCGCTGACAGGAGCTTTCGAGCCTGCTCGGGCTCGATTGCCCGTTGCAGGATCGTGCGCCCGGTGCGGAAGTCGCAGGTCTTGTCGGGGCCGACCGACTTCTCGCACACGTACGAGTTGCCGTACTCGAACACGCGCGAGGCGCACTTCGGGCAGGCGCCAAGGGGCGCTTGCGCGGAGAAGTCCGGCGCCTCGCCGTCGTCCGCGGTGTCCGGGTTGCCGAAGTCGAACTGGACCTCGTTGTCGCCCGTGAGCTTGAGCTTCGCCGAGAACGGCCGCCCCATCTTGCTGCGAAAGCCGTCGAGCGGGCCGACCTCGCGCTCGCGCAGCAGCAGGTCGGCCTCGTGCGGCTCGATCTGGCGCCCGCCCATGATCTTCCAGAACGCGAAGTCGCACGAGGGGCTCGTGCACTGGAACTTCTTGTACTTCTCGTGGACTTCCCCGCCGCACTTGGGGCACGGCTGGGTGAGGGTGGCGAAGTCGCCGGGGATGGTGTCGCTTTCGTAGTTCTTGGCCTGGCCGACGATGTGCTCGGTCATGCCCACGATTTCGTTCATGAACGCGCGGCGCTTCAACTTCCCGCGCTCCATCTGCGCGAGCTTGAACTCCCACTCGGCGGTGAGCTCGGGCGAAAAGAGCTCGGGAACGCCGAGCCCGTGCAGGAGCGTCATGAGCGAGAAAGCCTTCGCGGTAGGCGTGAGCTCCTTGCCTTCGCGATGGATGTAGCGCTCGCTGATGAGGCCTTCGATGATCGAGGCGCGCGTGGCCGGCGTGCCGAGGCCTTTCTCGCGCATCGCTTCCCGAAGCTCGTCGTCCTCGATCGACTTGCCCGCACCCTCCATCGCCGATAGGAGCGTGCCCTCGTTGTAGCGCGGCGGCGGGCGGGTGACGAGCGCGTTGACGTCGACCTTCTCGGTGGCCACCTTCTCGTCGGGCGCGACCGGCGCGAGCGAGGACTCCTCGCCTTGCGCTTCCTTGCCGTAGACCGCGAGCCAGCCCGGCGAGACCAGTACCTTGCCTTCCGTCTTGAACGGCTCACCCGCAACACGCGTGATGCGCGTGGTGACGAGGTGCTCGGCGGGCGGGTAGAACGCCGCGAGGAAGCGGCGCACGACGAAATCGTAGAGCTTGGCTTCCGCCTCGTTGAGGTGCTTCGGCCGCACCAGCGTCGGAATGATCGCGAAGTGATCCGAGATCTTGCTGTTGTCGAAGATGCGCTTGTTGGGCTTCACCCACTTCTGCTTCAGCACCTGGCGCGCGAACCCGCCGTAGGCGTTCGTCGCCGAGAGCTCCTCCATGGTCGACTTGACCGTGGTGAGATAGTCCTCGGGCAGCGCGCGCGCGTCCGTGCGCGGGTAGGTAAGGACCTTGTGCTTCTCGTACAGCGCCTGCGCAAGCGACAGCGTCATGCGCGCGGGAAAGCCGAAACGGCCGTTGGCCTCGCGCTGCAGCGTGGTGAGGTCGTACAGCATCGGCGCGATCTGCGTCGACGGCCGCGACTCCTCGGTGACCGCGCCCGGCTGCCCGGCGCACTTGCGGGCGATCTCGCGGGCGCGCGCCTCGTCCCACAGGCGCTCGGCGCGCGCGTCGGGGTCGTCGTCCGTCCTGCGGAATTTCTCGTCGAACCAGCGGCCGGTGTACTCGCCGCCCTTCGCGCGGAACGTGCCGACCACCTCCCAGTAGTTGCGCGGCACGTGACCGCGGATCTTCTCCTCGCGCTCGGTGAGGATCGCGAGCGTGGGCGTCTGCACGCGTCCGACGGTCGTCAACTGGAAGCCGCCCGACTTCGAGTTGAACGCCGTCATCGCCCGCGTGCCGTTGATGCCGACCAGCCAGTCGGCTTCCGAGCGGCACACGGCGGCGTCGGCGAGCGGCAGCATCGCCTCGTCCGTGCGCAGCGCGCCGAACCCGTCGCGGATCGCCGCCGGCGTCATCGACTGCAGCCACAGGCGCTTGATCGGCTTGCCCGACTTGGCGTACTGGACGATGTAGCGGAAGATGAGCTCGCCTTCGCGCCCCGCGTCGCAGGCGTTCACGAGTGCGGTCACGTCCTTGCGCTTGATGAGCTTGAGGAGCGTGCGCAGGCGGTTCGCGTTCTTCTCGATCGGCTTCAGCGCGAACTTCGACGGGATCGCGGGCAGGTGCGCGAACGTCCACTTGCCGCGCTTGACCTCTTCCTCCTCCGGCATGCCGATCTCGAGCAGGTGGCCCACCGCGGAGGACAGCACGTGCCGGTCGCTCTCGAAGTAGTCGTCGTGGCGAGTGAAGCCGCCCAGCGCGCGCGCGATGTCCGCGGCGACGGAGGGCTTCTCGGCGATGATGAGCGACTTGGTCA
This sequence comes from Burkholderiales bacterium, assembly GCA_020845855.1. Taxonomy (GTDB): domain Bacteria; phylum Pseudomonadota; class Gammaproteobacteria; order Burkholderiales; family Casimicrobiaceae; genus VBCG01. The sequence goes on along the minus strand of JADLEZ010000247.1, from coordinate 1,075 downwards.
AGGGGTCGGCGAAGCCGAAAGGGACGCAGATACTACATTAGGCGGGTCTGCGAAGCCATTTACCGCCCGGCAACGAGGTTATGTCCCCGCCGATCTCGAGCTCCGTCAGCTCGGCGATCACGGCCTCCGCCGGCAGGCCGGTGCGGGCGATCAGGGTATCGACATCGGCAGGGTCGGATCCGAGTGCGGCGAGCACTGCGCTGTCGGACATGGGAGCGCTTGCGCCCGATTGCAAGCCGGCCGGCGCCGCGAGCCCCAGCTCCTCGAGGACGTCCTGCGCGGTTTCCACGAGCTTCGCGCCCTCGCGGATCAGCTTGTGGCAGCCCTTCGACAGCGGCGAATGGATCGAGCCTGGTATTGCAAACACCTCGCGGCCCTGCTCGCCCGCGTAGCGGGCGGTGATGAGCGAGCCCGAATGCAGCGCGGCCTCGACCACCAGCACGCCGCGCGCGAGGCCGCTAATGAGGCGGTTGCGCCGGGGGAAGTTCTGCTCCCGCGGCGGCGTGCCCGGCGGAAATTCCGAGACGAGGCCGCCGCGCTCCGCGATCGCGTGGGCGAGCGCGCGGTGGCGTGCGGGATACACGCGGTCGAGGCCGGTGCCGACCACGGCCAGCGTCGATGCCTGTCCGGCGAGCGCGCCTTCGTGCGCGGCGCCATCGATGCCGAGCGCCAGTCCCGAGACGACGACGAGCCCGGCGTCCGCGAGCGCGCGAGCGAACGCGCGCGCGTTGTCCTTGCCCTGCGCGGTCGCGCTGCGGCTGCCGACGATCGCGAACGCCGGCTCCCGCAGGAGCTCGGTTCGCCCGACGAAGTAAAGCACCGGCGGCGCATGGCCGATCTCGAGCAACGCCTTGGGATAGCCCGGATCGCCCCACGCGAGGATCTTGTTTCCCGGTTGCGCGAGCCAAGCGGTGGTGCGCGCGAGCGCATCGGCCGGCGCGGGTGCGGCGGCCCGTGCGGCGATGGCGTCGGGCACCACCGCCGCGAGCCGTGCGCGCGTCGCGCCCAGGATGGCCGCCGGCCCGCCCAACTCGCGCAGCAACGCGACGAGCGCGGACGGCGGCAGGCCGCGCAG